>CAMFRJ010000104.1 GCA_945981915.1 uncultured Erysipelotrichaceae bacterium | reverse complement strand
GTTGGACGAAACACTGGAGAGAGTCATTCAATTGACCACCGAAGGAGCAAACCTCATATGAGGTGAAACTCTCAGGTCAAAGGACAGTGATATATAGTTTTTTCATTATTGATTCCGACTCATTGATTAGGAGGAATTTTTTTATGCAATATTTAACAGATATACTTGTCAAGATTAATGAATTGGTGTGGGGTATGCCATTAATCGTTTTGCTTTTGGGAACAGGAATATACTTTACCTATCGGCTAAAGTTTATACAATTAAAAAGATTGAAACTAGCTTTTTCTTGCGTCTTTAAAAAACAGGATCAAGAAACGGGGGATGTCTCTAGTTTCCAGGCTTTATGTACAGCATTATCTTCAACTATTGGAACTGGAAACATTGTAGGTGTTGCAACGGCTATCTCTGCAGGTGGTCCGGGAGCATTATTTTGGATGTGGGTATCTGCTTTTTTTGGAATGGCTACAAAATATGCGGAAGGCTTGTTAGCTATTCGTTATCGTGTTAAAGATGAACATGGGCAAATGGCGGGTGGTCCGATGTATTATTTAGAAAAAGGACTAGGAAATCAATTTTTAGCTAAATTATTTGCCTTTTTTGGGGTAGCAGTTGCTCTTTTAGGAATTGGAACTTTTACACAAGTGAAATCAATATCTGAAGCATTATCTTTGTCTTTTCATATTCCTCATTATGTTACTGCAATTATCCTTACGCTTTGTACGGCGTTTATTACTATTGGTGGAATCAAAAGAATTGCTTCTGTTGCTGAAAAAATAATTCCTCTTATGTGTGTTCTTTACATTAGTGGAGTGATCATCATCTTAATTACACATCTTCCTATTTTACCACAAACAATTGGTTTAGTGATTCAATCAGCATTTTTACCAAAAGCAGCTTTTGGAGGAAGTATAGGTATTGCTATTCAAAAAGGAATTAGTAGAGGTATTTTTTCTAATGAAAGTGGTTTAGGAAGTGCGCCAATAGCGGCTGCTGCAGCAAAGAGTGATTCTTGTGTTGAACAAGGTTTGGTTTCCATGACAGGAACATTTATTGATACGATTGTGATTTGTACGATGACAGGGTTAGCTATTCTTTTGACAAATTCTCATGTAACAGGATTGACTGGTGCTGCTATGACAACACATGCATTTGAAGTTGGCTTAATAATTCCTTATATTGGTAAATATATTGTCAATATTGGTTTAGTATTTTTTGCTTTTACAACGATCATCGGTTGGAATTATTATGGTGAAAGATGTGTTTATTATCTCAAAGGATTAAAAGCAATTTCTTATTATAAAATCATCTATATTCTTTTTATTGCCATGGGACCTTTTATGTCTATTGACTTTATTTTTATTTTAGCTGACATTGTTAATGGTTGTATGGCTATTCCTAATCTTATCGGTTTGATTGGGCTTAGGAAAATAATCATTGAAGAAACTAAACGGTATTTTGAAAATGATATAAGTAAGTATTGATCAAATGATATCAATACTTTTTTTTAGTTGCATATAATGTAATGGTGAGATCATGAAAATAGATGCAAAATCTTTAGAAAAACTAGTATGGATTCTTTATGAAAGGTATTGTCATTATCAACAAATTGTATTGAAAGATGTGAAGATTACGATTCAAGACTTGCTTTATTTAAAACTTTGTTTTGATTATTATCGTGTTGAAACAAAAATTAATGCTGTCGGTAAAGTTTATCTTGATGGGGATTTGATCATTGAATTAGAGGGAACAATACAATATGGAATTATTCGTCTTGATTTTTATAAAGCCTTAAAGGAATATACAAAGGATATTGATTTTATCAGAGTTTCTGGTAAGAAACTGATGATAAAAAATGAATATCTTAAAGATATTCATTTACGAAATGAAATAGAATTAGAACTTTTATAGTTCTAATTCTATATGATATATTTTCCCCCATATATAGATTTGATAGAAATAAGCTAATAATTGAGGCCCCATCATTAATTGTCCAAACCATGGAACATCAATTGTTTCACTATTGTGAATAAAATGTTCCAATTTTTTCATATCAAACAATTGATATAAAATATTATTTTTATCATGAAGTGTTTCCAACATTAAATTTTTGATATAAGTCAAATAAAATGGAGAATGAGTCTTAGGATAGGGATTCTTTTTTCTTTTATAAATATCTTCTGGTAGAAAATCTTTAAAGGCATCTCGTAAGATCGCTTTTTCTTGGTGGTTATGGTACATATATTCCCAAGGAACATTATACATATATTCCACGATATCCTTAGAGGCAAAAGGAACTCTTAGTTCAACGGCATTATACATGGATTGGCTGTCACTACGCGTTAACAGTGTTTGCATGAACCATTCAATATCAAGATAAATCATCTTACGCTTGTTGGTATCGTAGAAACTATAATCGAGATAATCAATCTCATCTAGGCTTTGGCGATACCTATTGAAGACATATTCCTTAATATTTAATGTTTTGATTTTATCATTGACTAAATCTAATCTTTTATCAATATCTCGAATCCAAGGGAAACAATCAATGCTATACAATTCTTCTTTGTAAAACCAAGGATATCCCCCAAATATTTCATCAGCACATTCTCCTGATAAGACAACTTTATGATTTCTGCTAATTTCTTTACAGAAAAGTAAGAAACTAGAATCGATATCAGCCATCCCTGGACTATCTCTGGCAATGAGACTTTGTTTTAAAAACATAATTAAATTCTTTTGTGAAAGAACAACATTGTTATGATTGGTATGATATCTTTTGACCATACTATCAATGTAGTCGCTATCTCTTGTCATTTGATAATCATAGGGTTTAAAATATTTGTCTTGATCCAAATAATCAATACTATAGGTTGAAAGATGATTGACATATTGACTAGAGACAGCAGTAATGATGCTTGAATCTAATCCCCCTGATAACATACAGGAAATAGGAACGTCACTCAATAATTGTCTTTGGATACTTTGATTGATCAAAGCTCTGACATCCTGAACAGATTCTTCATAACTGAGTTGATGTTCTTTTTTGATAGGAATCCAATATCTTTCAATATCTAATTGATTATCATATAGAAACAAATAATGTGCAGGTCTTAAACAATATATATTTTTATATAAGGTTTTTCCAGGAGATAAACTAGGACCTAAACCAAGTAGTTCTCTAATACCATCTTTATCAACAATACTTTTTCCTAAATAAAGTAAAATGGATTTGATTTCACTAGCAATGAGCAGTTCATTATTTTCAAAGTAATAGTAGAGGGGTTTAACACCTAAATGATCTCTTGCTGCAAAAATCTTGTCTTCATAAGCAATCACAAAGGCAAAAATACCATCCAACATATTCAAACATTTTTCTCGATAAGCAATAAAACTCACCAAGAGGACCTCACTATCACTTTGACTAGAAAAATGAAATCCTTCATCGATCAATTTCTTTTTTAATGCATTCATATTATAAATTTCGCCATTAAAAACAATACGATAATGAATTCCTTGATACGTGTATTCAAAAGGTTGGCGTCCACCTTTTAAATCAATAATTGATAAACGACAGTGTCCTAATAATACATGTTGATGTAAAGATGTACGCATGTCATCAGGACCTCTATGATTTAATAATTTTAACATTTCTTGAAATTTTGCACTTTCTTCTAGTAAGTTTCTATTTTGATTTGCTAGACACAAAATACCACACATATAATCACCCCGTATAATATATGAAAGACATAAAAAAATATACGATAAGTTTTTATACTTATCGTATATCTATAAGTTATTGTTTTTCTTTGTTATCACTGACAACTTCTTTTAATGTTGTTGCTAATCCAGCTAAACCTTGTAATTCACTAGGAATGATGATCTTTGTTGCATCACCTTTAGATAATGTTTCTAATGCTTTGAATCCTTGTAATGTGACATAAGCTTGATCTGGATGTGCTTCATTAATATAAGTAATACCTTTTGCTTGTGCTTCATAAACCAAACGTAAAGCTTCTGCTTGACCTTCAGCTTTAGCGATAGCAGCTTCTTTTTCAGCTTCTGCTCTTAAGATCATGGATTGTTTATCACCTTCAGCATTTAAAATAGCTGCTGTTTTTTTACCTTCAGCTTGTAAGATAGCTTCACGTCTTTCACGTTCAGCACGCATTTGTTTTTCCATAGCTTCTTGAATATCTCTTGGTGGAATGATGTTTTTAACTTCTACACGATGTACTTTAATTCCCCATGGATCAGTCGCTTCATCAAGAATACTTCTCATACGAGAATTAATAATATCACGTGATGTCAATGTTTCATCCAATTCAAGATCACCAATGATATTACGCAAAGTTGTTGCTGTTAAGTTTTCGATAGCGTTAATTGGTCGATCAACACCATAAGTAAATAAACGAGGATCAGTAATCTGGTAATAAACAACCGTATCTATTTGCATTGTGACGTTATCTTTTGTAATAACAGGTTGTGGTGCAAAATCAACGACTTGTTCTTTTAAAGAAACTTTATTGGCAACATGATCAAAGAAAGGAACCAAAATGTGTAAACCAACATTACATGTTCTGTTGTAAGCACCGATTCTTTCGATGACATATGCTCGTGATTGAGGAACAATACGAATTGTCATCGCAATAAGACATACAACAATGAAAACCAAAACAACAACTAAAATAATTAATCCAATATTCATTTTTTTTCTCCTTATTTTTCTATTTTTCTAACAACTAAATGAGCGCCTTCAACAGCAAGAATTTCACAATAATCACCAACTTCTAAAGTTGAATTGTCAATACTGCAAGCAGACCATTGTGTAGATAAGACTTTGACTTCGCCTCTCGTATCAGCATCTATCTTTTTTAAGACCAAACCATGTTGACCGATGACACGATCATAATTGGTGCTCACAATATTTGTACGTAAATATTGTTTTGCAAGTGGTCTGGCAACGATGATAAAAATAACACTGACGATAACAAAAACAACAATCTGTACTGTTTGACTGGCATGCAGTAAATAGGTGATTGTAGCAGCTAAGCCACCAGCTGCAAACCAAATACTGACTAAATCAGTGGTGATCAGTTCGATAATTGCTGCTACAATAGTAATACCAAGCCAAATCCATAACATCATTTTCTATCCCCTCCTATAGATTGACTATTAAAATCTGATGTACGACATCAAATTTTGCAGTATATTTTAATCCTTGTTTATCATTAAAATCTAGATTGTATTCTTCTGCTAATTGATCGATAAAATTCTTATTAGAAATTCGACCATAACTTTTTCCAATAGAGATACGGTGTAATTGATCTTTTGGATAAATCCCCTCATTGAGTGCATTTTTATCAACTGGTTTGATTCCTAATAAATGTTTGTCTTTATCTAATCCTAATAAAACATATTGAACATTTTCAAAATGTTTACAGGCAGCTGTATTTAAAGTGATATTTGTGCTATAAATTGTGACTGTTTTTTTAGAAACTTCATTTGTTGACCAAACAAATCCCATGTCTATCATCCTTTCTAATATCTGTCTCTTATACACATCTCCGAGCCCACGAGACTAAGGCGA
>CAMFRJ010000103.1 GCA_945981915.1 uncultured Erysipelotrichaceae bacterium | reverse complement strand
CATGATCAAAGATTGAACAAAAAGATGTTGATGGCTTTTCGTCATATCAATAAGTATACAATAGACGATATTGATCGTATACATATCGGAGAAGAACTATGTGATGAATTGATGTCAATCATGGATCATTATATTGATGAGTTTACAGGTTTATTATTAAAAAGCAGAAAATTTATCAAACAATTAAAAAAATTATGACAAAAGGAAAACTTTTGTCTTTTTTTGTATACATTTTTTGATTATAATAGTGGCAAGGGAATGGGGGAATTATGATGAGTCAATTTTTACCGATCAATAAACAAGATATGGAGGAAAGAGGTTGGCAGGAAGTTGACTTTGTTTATATTTGTGGTGATGCTTATGTGGATCATCCTTCTTTTGGTGCGGCCATTATTTGTCGTACGCTTGAAGCAAATGGTTTTAAAGTGGCATTTTTATCACAACCTGATTGGCATAATCTTGCTGAATTTCAACAGTTCGGGAGACCAAGATTAGGCTTTTTAATTTCATCAGGAAATATTGATTCAATGGTCAATCATTATACTGTCTCTAAAAAAAGAAGACATAAAGATGCTTATACTCCTGGAGGAGAAGGGTTTAAAAGACCTGATCGTGCAGTCATTGTTTATAGTCAGATGGCTAGACAGGCTTATCCTGATACAAATATTATTATTGGGGGTATTGAAGCGTCTTTAAGACGTTTGGCTCATTATGATTATTGGAGCGATAAAGTCAGAAAGTCTATTATTATTGATGCCAATGCAGATCTATTGATGTTTGGAATGGGAGAAAACAGCATTATTGAAATTGCAGAAGCATTAGATAGTGGATTGGATATCAAATATTTGACATATTTAGATGGAACAGTGTTTAAGACAAAGAATTTAGAAGATGCACATGATTATATTATGTTACCAAGTTATGAAGACATATGTGCTTCTAAAGAAATGTATGCAAAGTCATTTCAAATTCAATATTTGAATACTGACCATTATAATGCCAAAACTTTAGTTGAGCCTTATCAGGGATGGTATGTTGTCCAAAATAGACCTAATCGACCATTAACTCAAAGAGAGTTTGATCGTGCTTATGGTTACGATTATAACAGAACTTATCATCCTAGTTATTGTCATGTTCCTGCAATTGATGAAGTCAAATTTTCTTTGATTTCTAATCGAGGATGTTTTGGTTCATGTAATTTCTGTGCTTTGGCTTTTCATCAAGGAAGAATCATTCAATCTCGAAGTCATGAATCTATCATTGCAGAAGCAAATAAGATGGTTTGGGATCCTGATTTTAAAGGATATATACATGATGTTGGTGGGCCAACAGCTAATTTCAGAGATACAGCTTGTGATAAGCAAAAAAAACAGGGTGCTTGTCCAACAAAGCAATGTTTATGGCCTCAACCATGTCGAAATTTGAAAGTTGATCATGAAGATTATCTTTCATTACTCACAAAACTAAGACAGCTTCCTAATGTCAAAAAAGTGTTTGTTCGTTCTGGAATTCGTTATGATTATTTGATGTATGATAAAAATGATCGATTTTTTGAAGAATTGGTACAACATCATATATCTGGACAATTGAAAGTTGCTCCAGAACATATCAGTGATCATGTTTTAGATAAGATGGGGAAACCACGTCGCGGATTATATGAAAAATTTGTTGATAAATATTATCGTTTAAATGAAAAATATAATAAAAAACAATATCTGGTGCCTTATTTGATGTCATCACATCCTGGGTGTCGTTTAGAAGATGCCATCGAATTAGCAGAATATTTAAGAGATATTCATCATCAGCCTGAACAGGTACAAGATTTTTATCCAACACCAGGGACTTTATCAACAACTATGTATTATACAGGATTAGATCCACGTGATATGACTCCGGTTTATGTACCGAAGTCTCCTAAAGAAAAAGCAATGCAAAGAGCTTTGATGCAATATAAGAATCCTAAAAACTATGATTTGGTTTATGAAGCATTAATCAAAGCCAATAGAAAAGATCTTATTGGATTTGGAAAAAAATGTTTGATTAGACCTCGAACGAATCGACAACATCATGATAAAAGGAGGAATAGATCATGAAAATAAGTGAAACTTATACATCGTTAAGTGCGACACATGTTAAATTTGATTTATACACTCCTAATGTCATTTTACGTTATAAAGGAATTATTCAGATTCATCATGGTTTGTGTGAATACAGTGATCGCTATCAAAAATTTGCTGAGTTTTTATGTCATGAAGGATATATCGTAGCAGTGTCAGATTTTCCAGGACATGGAACATCATTAAATAATTTTGAACAGGGCTATTTTGGTAATGGTCAAGCGACAGAAACTTTGGTTGAGGATATGCATCGTTTGCGTATGATATTGGTGAGACGCTTTCCAGAACTATCATTTTTTGTGATTGGTGTGGGATTTGGCTCACTTGTGGTTAGAAAATATCTGTCATTATATGGACAATATGTTGATGGAGCTGTTTTGATAGGAACATGTATGAAAAATCAATCTTATTATGAGGCTTTATCAATGGTCAAGCTTAGTACTTTTTTGCATGGCAATATGCATCGTTCACCTGTTTTAAAAAAATCTCTTGATACATATATGCAAAGAGGATTAAAGGGAAATTTTAAAACAGATGATGAGGAAGAATGGAATCGTTATGTTGATGATCCAATGACAGATTTTATTTATACAAATCAAGCTTATCGAGATATTTTAGATTATATTTTGTATACATCAGCCATTGATAATATAAAAAAAATACCATCTTATACATCTTTACTTTTACTTGCAGGGAAACAAGATAATTTTTCCCATCAAGGAAAAGATGTGAAAAAGTTATATGACATCTTCAAATTACTCTCGTTTCAAGATGTTGAATATAAAATATATGATAAAAAACAGGATATCTTACATGAAGTTCATAAAAGAGAAGTTTATAAAGATATCTTACATTGGTTATTAGAACGCACTTATGTATAGTACCCTTATAATTGGTTGACAAAAATACACTATAAGGGTATTTTATATACACGCGAACAAATACAAAAGACTTGGAAAACCAAGTCTTTATTCATTTTAATGTATAGGTCAAAGGAGATATTATGGGAAATAAAGATATGGATAAGATCGTTAATCATGCAAAAGCGTCAGGATTTGTTTATCAAGGTTCTGAAATATACGATGGATTAGCGAACACTTGGGATTATGGTCCTTTAGGTGTAGAAATGAAAAACAGTATTAAGCAATTATGGTGGAAAAGATTCATTCAAGAATCACCATACAATGTCGGATTAGATTCTGCTATATTTATGAATCCAAAGGTTTGGGAAGCATCTGGACATGTTGGTGGTTTCTCTGATCCTTTAATTGATTGTAAAGAATGTAAGACAAGACATCGTGCTGATAAATTGATTGAAGCTCATGATCCATCGGTTCATAGTGAAGGATGGACAAATGAACAAACAATGCAATATATCAGAGACAACAATATTGTTTGTCCTAACTGTGGAAAAAGCAATTTTACTGATGTCAGACAATTTAAATTAATGTTTGAAACACATATGGGTGTTGTTGAAGATGACAAATCAGTTGTTTATTTGCGTCCAGAAACAGCACAAGGAATCTTTGTGAATTTTAAAAATATTCAAAGAACTTCTCGTAAAAAAGTACCTTTTGGTATAGGCCAAATTGGGAAATCATTTAGAAATGAAATTACACCAGGTAACTTTATTTTTAGAACAAGAGAATTTGAACAAATGGAATTAGAATTTTTCTGTAAGCCTAATACTGATTTAGAATGGTTTGAATATTGGAAATCTTATTGTAAAAAATTCTTGTTGGATTTAGGGTTAAAAGAAGAAAATCTTAAATTCAGAGATCATGAAAAAGAAGAACTTTCTTTCTATTCTAAAGCGACATGCGATGTTGAATATCGTTTCCCATTTGGTTGGGGTGAACTATGGGGAATTGCGGATAGAACAGATTATGACTTATCACGTCATATGGAATATTCTAAAAAATCGTTAGAATATTTAGATCCACAAACAAATGAAAAATATATTCCTTATGTTATTGAACCATCTGTTGGGGCAGATCGTTTGTTCTTATCAGTTTTATGTGATAGTTATGAAGAAGAAACTCTAGAAAATGGTGATACAAGAACAGTTATGAAATTATTACCTGCTTTAGCACCATACAAAGTCGCTGTTTTACCATTAACAAAAAAACAAAGTGAAAAAGCTGAAGAAGTTTATGCAATGCTTTCAAAACATTTCTCAGTTGATTATGATGTTGCAGGACAAATCGGAAAAAGATATCGTCGTCAAGATGCCATTGGAACGCCATATTGTGTGACTGTTGACTTTGATTCTTATGAAGATAATGCTGTGACTGTTCGTGATCGTGATACTATGGAACAAATTCGTTTACCAATTGATGAATTAGTTACATATATTCAAGAAAAAATCACATTCTAGTAAAGGAGGAGATCATATGCCAAGACTCACATCAGAAAAAATCAATGAGATCAGGCAAAGCGTTGATATTGTTGATGTGATAGGCAATTATCTCCCTTTAGAAAAAAAAGGTAGAAACTATGTGACAATATGTCCGTTTCATAATGATACGCATCCTTCAATGTCAATTTCTCCAGAAAAACAAATTTTTATGTGTTTTGTTTGTCATCATGGAGGAAATGTCTTTACCTTTTTGCAGGATTATTTAAAAATTTCATATATTGAAGCAGTGAAGATGGTTGCTTCTATGGGGCATGTTGATTTAGGGGATTTTACGCTTTATGAAGGTCAAAAGAAAGTAAATCAGGAACTAGAACCCTATTTTCAAATGCATGAAGAAGCTAATCGTATTTATAAACACTATCTATCAACGAAACCAGCTATTCTTGCTAAAGATTATTTGACTGATCGAAAAATAACACAAGATATTATTGACTATTTTGAAATAGGTTATGCGCCAGATAAAAATATTTTAATGAGTGCTTTTGAAAAATCTGGTTATTCACGTATGCAAGCATTTGCTTCTGGTTTAGTTATTGAATCGAAGATTGGCTTTGATCGATATAGAGATAGAATTATGTTTCCATTACATAATAGTGATGGAAGAGTTGTTGGTTTTTCAGGTCGTATCTATAAAAAGAGTCAAAATGAAGCCAAGTATATCAATTCTCCTGAGTCAAAAATATTTGTCAAAGGAGAAACATTATACAATTATCATCGTATTAAGGAGCTTGTCAGAGATAAAGAAAACATCATTATTGTTGAAGGTTTCATGGATGTAATAGCATTATACAAAGCTGGTATTGAAAATACTGTCGCAATCATGGGAACAGCTTTCACTTTTGAACATTTAACAATGTTAAAGCGTTTGACAAGAAATATTGTGTTATGTCTTGATGGTGATCAAGCTGGACAAAATGCTATGATCAAATGTATTGATACACTTGTTCCTCAGGGATTTCATGTATCGGTTGTAGTCATACCACAGGGGATGGATCCTGATGAATTTTTAGATAAGCGTGGACGAGATGAACTGCTGTCTCTTATACACATCTCCGAGCCCACGAGACTAAGGCGAAT
>CAMFRJ010000102.1 GCA_945981915.1 uncultured Erysipelotrichaceae bacterium | reverse complement strand
ATAATATTTACAATAAATACAAGATGATTTAAAACTATCTTTTTAAACATATCTAAATAGCTATTCATTATTTTAAAAAACTACCTTCGTCTTTAACAAAGGTAGTTTTAATCAATATGACTTATCAAATACTATTTTTTTGTTGTTTTTGTCTTTGTTGCTTTTGTTGTCTTTGCTTTTTTTTCTGTCTTTTTTTCCACTTTTTTAGGTTTAACTTCAAATATACATGCACTAAATGGTGCTAAATTGACTTCAATATAATGGTCTTTATTAACTAAATATGTTTTTTCATTAGGTTTTGTTTTCTTAGAACGCAACGCACGTGGATTAATACGATTTTGACCAGAATATTGGTTTTCATCTGAATTGATGATTTCTTTATAAGTTCCTTCAATATTAACAGGAACCTTATATTTTTCATGTCTATTACCAATGAAATTCATGACAGCAATAACTGCATTGCCTTTTTTATCTTTTCTTTCGATTGCAAAAACACATTGATCATGATCATCAACAACCAACCATTGGAACCCTTTAAAATCATAATCTAATTCATATAAAGCAGGGTATTGTAAATAAATTTGATTTAACTTTTGAATGAAATGATGGAAAGCATCATGATCAGGATATTTTAAAATATCCCATCCTAATGATTTTGATTCATCCCATTCTTTATATTCAGCCAATTCATTTCCCATGAAATTCAATTTTTTACCTGGATGCATCAACATATAAACATATAATGCTTTGGCCTGCGCTAATTTATCTCCATGCAATCCCCACATTTTATTAATAATGGTTGCTTTACCATGAACGACTTCATCATGAGAAAATTCCATCAAAAATCTTTCAGAATAGAAATATGCCATAGAGAATGTAATATAACGACTATCATATTGACGATAAACTGGATCTTCTTTGAAATATTCCAAAGTATCATTCATCCAACCTAAATCCCATTTATAATCAAATCCTAAACCATTTTCACCAACTGGTTTTGTGACTCCTGGATAATCAGTAGAATCTTCAGCAATCATCATGACTGATGGATGATATCCTGACATATGACCATTCAAACGTTTCATCCATTCCATTGCTCCTATGTTTTCACCAAGGTTTTTATTACCTTCATAGTAAATCAAATTACTTACAGCATCAAATCTAAATCCATCCATATGATAATAAGTTGCAAAGAATTCAACTGAACTTAATAAGAAGCTACGCACTTCATTTTTACCCAAATCAAAATAAACACTATCCCATTGTGTATAACGACGATTAATATCATTATAATCATAGACAAAACCACCATCATACATATGAAGTCCATGAGCATCTTTAACGAAATGTGCAGGAACGACATCCATAATGACACCAATACCTTCTTTATGGCAGGCATTGATGAATTTCATTAATTGTTTTGGATGACCATAACGAGAAGTCGCACTATAGAATCCAGTTGCCTGATAGCCCCATGAACCATCAAAAGGATATTCTGTTAAAGGCATCACTTCAAGATGTGTATAACCCATTTTTTTAACATAAGGAATTAATTCATCAATTAATTCTTCATAAGTATAATATTCTCCTGGATCTCCTTCTCCATCACTTTCACGTTTCATTTTCCATGAACCAATATTAGCTTCATAGATATTCAAAGGTCGATCAAAATTCTTTGTACGCTGTTTCATCCATTTTGCATCTGACCATTTAAATCCTTCCATATTATAAACTTTAGATGCAGTTCCAGGTCTTAATTCACTGTAATATGCATAGGGATCGGCTTTATCGATCTTTTGTCCATATTGTGTTTCAAATCTGAATTTATATAAAGCATTTTCTTTGATACCTGGCACAAATGTTGTCCAAATGCCACCATTGTAGTATCTTTCCATTCGACAAGGTTCTTTCCCCCAGTTATTGAATTCTCCAATAACTTCAGCACTTCTTGCATTAGGTGCATATGTTGTAAAACGAACGCCTTTTTTTCCATTTTCTGTTACAAGATGAGCTCCAAATATTTTATAAGCCTGTAAACAGTTACCATCATGAAAAGTATGAATTAAAAAATTATCAAACATATGTATTTCACTCCTTTTTATATAATCTATTATAGCATATCTTTAATTTGTGGTCACTAAAAAGATAGCGCTTTCATTTTGAATAGCAAAATGTTTTATATTGATCATATTCCACTTTATTAGTGTACCTCAATCACAATATTATTCAAGTTCATTTTATCATCACATTTCATCATCTGCATACATTAAACAAAGCGAAACAGCTTTTTTCCATCCTTTTAACAATCGCATTCTCTCACTATTGCTCATTTGAGGTTGGAAAATATGATTAATTGTCCAATTATTTTTAATTTCATCTTCATTTTTATATAATCCAACAGCCAATCCTGCTAAATAAGCAACACCTAAGGCCGTTGTTTCTACACATTGAGGACGATGGACAGTTGTCTGTGTGATATCACTTTGAAATTGCATTAAAAAATCATTTTGGCTTGCACCACCATCAACTCTGATCATGCCTATTTTTCCACCCAGATCTTCTTTCATAGCTTCAATAACATCATATGACTGATAAGCAATAGACTCTAATGTCGCTCTGACAAAATGTTCTTTGGTTGTTCCTCTTGTCATTCCAACAACAATTCCTCTAGCATCTTGTGACCAGTAAGGTGCTCCTAATCCTGTAAATGCCGGGACAACATACACACCACCACAATCAGACACCTTGTTTGCATAAGTCATTGATTCTGGGGCAGTTTTGATCATTCTTAATGCATCCCTTAACCATTGAATGCTTGCTCCAGCGACAAAAACACTTCCTTCAAGAGCATAATTGATTTTTCCTCCATAACTTGCAGCAATCGTCGTCACCAATCCATGGCATGAACGTACTGGAACATGGCCAGTATGCATCAACAAAAAACAACCTGTCCCATATGTATTTTTTATATCGCCTGCTTCAAAACAACATTGACCAAATAAAGCAGCTTGTTGATCGCCTGCAATAGCACAAATCGGAATACTTCCTCCAAATATGTCACGATCACTATAACCATAAATGCAACTTGATGGCTTCACTTCAGGCAACATGACCTCAGGTATTTCAAAATAATCAAGCAATTCCTGATTCCATTGTAATTGATGAATATCAAAAAGCATCGTACGTGACGCATTGGTATAATCTGTAACATGGATCTTTCCTTTAGTCAGGTTATAGACTAACCAGCTATCGATTGTTCCAAATAACAATTCTCCTTTTTGAGCTCTTTCTTTCGCACCTTCAACATGATCGAGGATCCACTTAATTTTTGATGCAGAAAAATAAGCATCCGGAATCAATCCTGTTATTTCTGGAACTTTTTGTGCTAATTCTGTTTTCTTTAATTCATCTATCATCTGAGATGTCCTTCGACATTGCCAAACGATTGCATGATAAATCGGTTTTCCTGTTTTCTTATCCCAGACAACAGTTGTTTCCCTTTGATTAGTAATACCAATACCAGCAATATCCCTATATGATATTCCTAATTTTGCCATAGCTTCAATCGCAACAGCTAATTGGCTTGACCAGATTTCCATAGGGTCATGTTCTACATATCCAGGTTGTGGATAATACTGTGTAAATTCTTTTTGTGCAACACTTTTCATTTCTCCTGCTTTATCAAAAATAATACAGCGGGAACTCGTTGTTCCCTGATCTAAAGCCATTAAATATTTTCCCATATTTCCCTCCAAGAAAAAAGAGGGCAGTCAAAAAGACTTCTCCCCCATTCTATATTTATTCTAACATAATTTTAATATCATATCATTCCATTTTACATTTCCATGTGTAGATTTTGATACTTTTTCAAAAGAAAAACCACATTTTTCATAAAACGGAATCAAATGATCTTTACATGTCAAAACAAAACCATCAACTTGATCTTTTCTTTGTTCAACATAGTGTTTGACCATCATCGAAGCATAACCACGTCTTTGAAATTCAGGTAATATACAAACTGAAAAAATCGTTTGATATCTTCCTCTAGGACAATGTAAAGAACTATCATGATACATATCATCATTTAATTCTAAAGTATCATTTTTCAGTCCACCAATATATCCTACAGCTTTGTTGTCAACATATAAAATATCATATCCTTCGCTATAAACTTCCAATCTGGATCTTAAGCTTTCATAAGAAGCCGCTTCTGTTTTTAAAAAACAGGTTTTTTCTAAAAAATTGATTGTTTCTAAATCATCTTTTGTTGCAACTTTTATTTCCATATTCCTACCTCATGTTTTATGATAATCACATCATAAAACATGTGATTTCTTTTTTAAAGAGAAACATGAAAAAAATATTGATATTTTTCTTTAACTCTTTTTTTATAACGTTGACTTATGGTAAAAATACAATGATTATCTAACATCACAATCATTCTTTTCAAATCGATTAACGTCACATATTTTATATTTACAATCATACCATAAGAAATTGTCATAAAATGATCATGTTGTAATAAAGAAAGAATTTTTTTAAAAGTTGTACGAACCTTATATTTCTTGTAAGCATGGATAATAATATAATTCTTTTCTGTTTCAATATAAGAAATATCATCATAAAATAAAGAGATCATTTGTTTTTTGGAAACCAAAACCAATTTTTGTCGTTGATGGAAAGACAGTTGTTCGATGATTTTTTTCAAACAGATGTAAAAATCATCAGGCATACGATATTTTCTCACGTAATAAAAAATATGATAGGCCAAGCTTTCGATAGGAATACATTGATCACTTGTCATGATAATTTTCAGACATGAACTATGCTCTATTGCTTTTAATAATGAAAGATAACTCATCTTTGTCATCTGACAGTCTATAAAAACAGCTTCAATACTATCAATTTGTTCAATCAGTAAATATGAATCTTGATAATATGTCACATGAATATTTTTGTACTTACAAAAATATTTTTTCATCATACTCATATACTTTTCATCTTCAACTAAGCACGCAAAATAATACATCATCTTTTTTCATAGTCATCAAATCATTGAAGAAATAACTGTTTGTGTATCAAGAAAAAGTAATGATAAAACATTTTTTGAGATATACCCCATTTTGTTACTAACGCTAACAAAAAGTGCTGATCTTTTAACATATTTTGACTTCTTTTCATCATCAAATTAACTCCTTTTTCCACAATTTTCCCAATTTTCTCATCAATTTTCCCTGATACGACAATTATTTGTTTTTTTTGATAATATTTTTACGAAATCATAACAGAAACAAATTCAACGGACTTTTACTGGCTATGATAAATAAGATGTCAAAAAATGTTATGATTTCTCTTTCTATATTTTTATATCAAAAGAGGTGAGTGAAAAATATTCATAAAAATCAATGATTTCTTTTGGCTTTTCCTATTAATTTTTATATGTTCAGTAATAGCGAACATTATTCATATATGATGAATTCGAGGTATGATATATGAATCTAGGAAAACAATTAAAAGAAATTAGAGAAGCAAGAAAATTGAGTTTAAAAGATGTCGCTGATGCATTACATATGGCCTGTCTCTTATACACATCTGACGCTGCCGACGATATGCAGTGTGT
>CAMFRJ010000101.1 GCA_945981915.1 uncultured Erysipelotrichaceae bacterium | reverse complement strand
CACTGCATATCGTCGGCAGCGTCAGATGTGTATAAGAGACAGTCATAAATACCACCCATTTTCATACAAAGATAAACAAAATTTCGTTTGATCTTACCAGGAGCTTTGATCCATCCTAAATAAAATTTTAAATCTTTTAAAGCTTGATATATTTGTTTTTCTTCTAATTGAAAAAAGGGTGCAATAACTTTTGATGATTCGTGATCAACTTTAATATGACGAGTGAGATCAGTTCTTAAAGGATCGAGATGTCTATCCACTAACAATTTACGATCTAATTCAGATTCTATTTCACTATGTGTCATATTCAATTCTTTTTCCATGGTTCCAATATAATGATGACAAACATGGTCTAAAACAAAATGCGTAATAAAACCATATATATAAGCTATTGCTGCTTCATCTTTGTTTTTGACAACAATTTCTTTTGCGTTATGAAAGAAGTCATAAGCAATTTGTCGATGTAGATCAAAACCTCTTTTTTTCACTTCATTTGTTTTTAGTGTTTTATAATAAAATAATATATCTGGTCCATGAATTCCAATATGATATAAATCAAGATGTCTTTGAATCAGCTCTTGATATTGGCAATCAAGGCTTGCCAATACTTTTTCACCAAATATATAATGAGCATATCCTGCTGGCATACAATCACCTCTATTATTCATAAAAAGTCAAAACTATTATATCATGATATTTCCTTTTCACTACAAAATCTTTATGAAGATTCAATATTTTTTTATCTGAAAAGACGAATGATTTATAAGAAAAGAAGATACAATTTCATCAATAGATATATTTGTCATAATTTGAAAGATTGCTGGAATGTTGTTTTTGAAAAGCGATTTGCTTAAGATAAAGACTTTATAAATAAGCCTGATTCAAGTATAATACAAGTAAGAAAGTAGGCGATAAGAGATGATAGCAGCTGTTCAGTTTAATCTATCTACATTAGTCAATGTATTGAGAACTGTTATAGATTTGTTATTGGTTTGGTATATTTTATATATTGTGATTAGTATGTTTAAACAAAATATGCGTACGATGCAATTGTTTAAAGGGGTACTGATCATATTGATCATGAAACTGGTGACAATGGTCTTAGGATTATCAACAATGGGATATTTGGTTGATACGATCTTAACATGGGGAATTGTTGCCATTGTTGTTATTTTTCAACCTGAGATCAGAGCGTTGTTAGAAAAGATGGGACGTACAAAATTAGAGCATCATTTATCGGATGATCAAAAAGAACATATCTTAATTGAAATTGTTGATGCAGTCACAAAACTTTCAGAAACACAGACAGGAGCTTTGATTACTTTTGAAAGAAGTCAATCATTGATTGATTATATCAATACCGGAACAAAGATCAATGCGGATATTAAATCAGAATTGTTTAATACTATTTTTTGGGAAGGAACACCTTTACATGATGGAGCAGTCATTATCAAAGATGATAAGATAGTTTGTGCTGCAGCTTTTTTCCCACCGACAGATCAAGATCTTTCACCAATCTATGGGGCTAGACATCGTGCAGCACTTGGCATCAGTGAAGTGACTGATGCAGTCACAATTGTTGTTTCTGAAGAAACAGGGACGATTTCATTAGCGATTAATGGTGAATTAAAAAAGATTCCTCGAAAAGAATTGAGAGCATCTTTAGTTAATGAACTTTATTGGTTTAAATCTGATGAAGAAGAAGGTGATGAACATGAGTAGAAAAGATAAAGAATTTAGAAATTCTACAACGGACTTCTTCTTAAAATTTATTAGTAAAGAAAAAGCCAATGAAGAAAAAGATTATATACCACGTAAAAGTAATGATGAACATCAAACTGGAGAAAAGATCATTAATGGTGCTATACATGTTATGAATCTGATCAATTCAACTTTAGATAAGATGTTACAATCATCATTATCAGTCAAGATACTGTCTTTGATTTTGTCAGTCATCTTAGTATTAACCGTTAATGGAGGTATTAGTAATTTGTTTTCTAGTCCAACATCAGGAGACTATATTGAAAATATTCCTGTACAAATTGAAGGATTAGATGATGATTTTGTGGTTGCTGGTCTTCCAAAAACAGCCAGTGTGGCTTTAGTAGGAAGTTCTTTAGATATCTATGCCACAAAGATGACAAAGAATTATAGTATTTATGTTGATATGTCTGGTCTAGGTGAAGGAGAACAGACAGTGACTTTAAAAGCCAAAGATTTTTCATCTAATTTGGAAGTGTTGATTGTTCCCCAAACAGTAACTGTTACGATCTCACAAAAAGTGACAAAAACATTTAAGTTGGGATATCAATTTGTCAATGAAGATAAATTGGATAAAAAATATTCTGTTTCTGTTGATTCTATTGAACATGAAAATGTTGAAGTGAGAGGATCACAGGATAATATTGATAAGATTTATGAAGTTGTTGCTATGATTGATCTTGATGGCATTGAAGATTCTTTTACACAGGATTGTAAGATCAAGGCGTTTGACAGATCTGGTAAACAAATTGATGTACAAATTATTCCTTCAATAGTCAAAGCACATTGTTCAGTGAGTACTTATAGTAAAACAGTTCCTTTAGTTCCTGAATATACAGGAAATACAATTGAGGGATATGTTGTTGATGATATAGAGTTTAAAAAGAATGACGTCAAGATTTATGGTGATGAAAAAAATTTAAAAAATATTAATGAAATCAAAGTTAAAGTTGATATTACTGATTTGGCAGCCAATAGAAATTATAAAGACTTGAAATTAATCAAGCCAACAGGTGTCAATAAGATGTCATTGACGACAGTTGATGGATCATTATCTATTGTTCCAGGAATCTCAAGAGTATTTGAAAATATACAAATTAATGTTGTCAATGGTGAACAATCCAATGTCAGATTCAATGATTCGTCTTCGGTTGCGATTCAGGTTTCTGGTACGGAAGACAAAATCAATGCGTTGAGTGAAGATGACATTCATGCTTATATTGATGTTGCTGGGTTAGAAAAGGGTCGACATATTGTTCAAGTTGATGTAGAATTAGATAACAAAACAATGCAGTATTCGTTTGCAAGTGCAAACAAGATCAATATTACAATTAAAAAATAGGAGATTAGTTATGGGAAAATATTTTGGAACTGATGGTTTTAGAGGGGAAGCTAATAAGGATCTAACAGTAGAACATGCTTATAAAGTAGGACGTTACTTAGGTTGGTATTTTGGTCATGGAAAAGATAAAGCACAAATTGTCATTGGAAAAGATACTAGAAGAAGTTCGTATATGTTTGAATATGCGCTTGTTGCTGGATTAACAGCAAGTGGGGCAGATGTTTCTTTGATGCATGTGACAACAACGCCTTCTGTTGCTTATATTACAAGAACTGATGGTTTTGATTGTGGAATCATGATTAGTGCTTCACATAATCCATATTATGATAATGGTATTAAGGTTATTGATTCAAATGGTCATAAAATGGATGCAAGGGTAGAAGATTTGATTGAAAAATATATTGATGGGGAAGTTGATGAAATACCATTTGCGACAAAAGATCAAATTGGATGTGCTACGGATTATTCAGTAGGAAGAAATAGATATCTTGGTTACTTGATGTCTATTCCAACACGTGCATTTAAAAATATTAAAGTTGGTTTGGATTGTGCCAATGGAGCAAGTTCTAATCTTGCAAAAAGTGTATTTGATGCTTTAGGAGCTAAGACATATGTTATTCATAGTGAACCTGATGGTTTAAATATCAATACAAATTGTGGATCTACTCATATTAGTTCTTTACAAGAGTTAGTGAAAGCCAAAGGTTTGGATATTGGTTTTGCTTATGATGGTGATGCTGATCGATGCTTAGCAGTTGATGAATTTGGTAGAGTGATTGATGGAGATATGATTCTTTATGTTTGTGGGAAATATTTAAAAGAACATGGAGAATTATCAAATGATACGATTGTGACTACAATCATGTCTAACATGGGATTATATAAAGCTTTAGATAAAATTGGTATCAAATATGAAAAAACAGCTGTTGGTGATAAATATGTTAACGAAAATATGGTACAAAATGGACATTGTATCGGTGGTGAACAATCAGGACATATTATTTTCTCTAAACATGCGACAACTGGTGATGGGATCTTAACATCATTAAAGATCATGGAAGCTGTTATTGAAAGTAAAAGAACATTGGCTCAATTAGTTGAACCAGTAACGATCTATCCACAATTAATGAAAAATGTCTATGTTAGAGATAAGAAAGAAGCACAGACAGATCCTGAAGTACAAGCAGTGATCAAAGATGTGGAAGCACAACTTGGTGATGAAGGACGTGTTCTTGTCAGAGAATCAGGAACTGAACCTGTTGTCAGAGTTATGGTGGAAGCCAATACAAATGAAAAATGTTTGCAATCTGTTGATCGTATCATTGATAAGATGCGTGAAAGAGGATTTATTGTTAAAAGATAATTTCACATAATATCACAAAATATTGCCATATAATATGGCAATATTTTATATATAGTTAAAGTGAGGTGAATAATATGCAATTTAGAATTAATATTATCGATGATGAAAAGAATTTGAATGATTTGGTAAAAACATATTTAGAAAAAGAAGGGTATATTGTTTGTTCCTTTTACACTTATGATGAAGCTTTGCTTCATAAAGATGACGATGTTCATCTGTGGTTAATTGATATTATGTTAGATAAGGCCTCAGGGTTTGAATTATTTAATGAAATTAAAGCATTAAGACCGAAAATGCCAATTATTTTTATGTCTGCTAGAGATCAGGAATTTGATCGAATCATTGGTTTGGAAAAAGGATCAGACGATTATATTACAAAACCTTTTAATATTAAAGAAGTGATTTTAAGAGTCAATAATTTACTGAAGAGATCATATGATAATCCTTCAAGGATCAATATAGATGGTTATCTGATTGATATTGAAAAAAGACGTGTTTTTTATAACAATCAAGAAATTGTTTTAACAACAAAAGAATATGAATTATTGATTTACTTCATTAACAACAAAGGACTCGCTATTTCACGTGAACAGGTACTTACAAAAGTTTGGGATGAAAACTATTATGGTAGTGATCGCGTTGTTGATGATACATTAAGAAGATTAAGAAAGAAATTACCAGAAATCAATATTAGAACAATCTATGGTTTTGGGTATCGTTTAGACTGATGTTAAAAAAAATATCTTTACAAAAACAACTGATTGTTATTTGTGCTTTTATTGCTTCGATTGTGGCAGTTCTTTTTATGATTGTTGATCAAAATTTAACACAAGTCATTGATCAAGAAATGTATGGTGTTTTAGAACGTTCACTTGATGATTTTTATGCTTATCACTTTTCTCCTAAATATGAGGAAAGTGATAAACAAATCTATCATTTTACATATGACGTGAGCCATGATATCTTATATTCTTCACAAAGTCTTTCTCCTAAAGAATCACAAAAATTAGCACGTGCTTTTTCTGATGAACTATTTTCGATGTTAGAGACAAAAAAGACAAGTTTACAAAATAAAGTCAAACAAGGAAAAAGAACAATATATTTCCAAATAAAGAAGGTTGATGATGACACTTATTTAGTTTCTTTACTTTATAGTGATTATTCTAAAG
>CAMFRJ010000100.1 GCA_945981915.1 uncultured Erysipelotrichaceae bacterium | reverse complement strand
ATTAGTAGCTGGAACAACTGCCAAAAATTTAACAGATAGCTTAAATAGAGATATGCCCGTTAATAGACAAATCAACAATATTTCAACTTTAATGGCAGGAATTGTTGGATTCTTAGTTGTTGGAGTTGATTCAATAGAAGGTGGTTTTTCTAGTGGGTATATGGGATCTAAAGGTTTATTAACAGCCTTTGTAGTCGCATTCTTTGTTTGTAATGTTTATAAGTTCTGTGTGAAACGTAACATTACGATTCATATGCCAGAAGAAGTACCGCCAAATATTTCTCAAACTTTTGCTGACGTTATTCCATTTGGAGTATCAATTATCTTATTAGCAGTGTTTGATATTATTTTTAGAAATATTGCTGGAATGTGCTTTGCACAAGCAGTTATTGAAGTGTTTAAGCCATTATTTACGGCAGCAGACGGTTATATTGGTTTAGCTATTATTTATGGAGCAATGTCTTTATTCTGGTTTGTAGGTATTCAAGGACCTTCAATCGTAGAACCAGCAGTTGCTGCGATCTATTATGTGAATATTGCCAATAACTTAGAATTAGTACAAGCTGGAAAGCATGCGGCAAATATCTTAACTCCAGGTGTTCAACAATTCGTTGCAACATTAGGTGGAACAGGAGCAACATTAATCGTCACATTCATGTTTGCGTTTATGGCAAAATCTAAAGAATTAAGAGCAGTAGGTAAAGCAAGTTCAATTCCTGTCTTATTTGGTGTTAATGAACCAATTTTATTTGGTGCTCCTTTAATCTTAAATCCAATCTTCTTTATACCATTTATTGCAGCACCAATCTTCAATGTATGGATTTTTAAAGCATTTGTAGATTTCTTAGGTATGAATAGTTTCCAATACATTCTACCATGGACAACACCAGCCCCTTTAGGAATTGTATTAGGTTGTGGAATTACGATATTATCTATCATATTCGCGATTTTAGTTTTAGTTGTAGACTTTGTCGTTTATTATCCATTCTTTATGGTCTATGATAAACAAAAATGTGAAGAAGAAGCTTTAAAAGGTGGTTATGTCAAAGAAGAATTAGAATCTGTTGATGTAGAATCAGATGTTGTTAATGAAAAACGTGTGCTTGTTTTATGCGCAGGTGGTGGAACTAGTGGTTTATTAGCTAATGCTCTATTAAAAGGAGCAGAAGAACAAGGAATTAAAATGATTACTGCTGCAGGATCTTACGGTGCTCATTATGATATGCTAAAAGATTATGATTTAGTAGTATTAGCTCCTCAAGTTGCAAACTATTATGAAGATTTAAAGAAAGATACAGATCGTTTAGGAATTAAATCAGCTGCTTGTGAAGGCAAAAAATATATTGAATTAACACGTAATCCACAAAAAGCATTAGAATTTGTATTCTCAATTTTAGATGGAAATAATGAGTAAGAGAGGAAATTATTATGAAATTTAGTGAAGATTTTGTATTTGGTGCGGCAACAGCTGCCTACCAATGTGAAGGATGTACTCAAAGTCATGGTAAAGGAAAAGTTGCTTGGGATGATTATCTAGAAAAGCAAGGCCGTTTTTCTCCTGAACCAGCTAGTGATTTTTATCATAAATATCCAGTTGACTTAAAATTATGTCATCAATTTGGTATTAATGGTATTCGTATTTCTATTGCTTGGTCAAGAATCTTTCCTGAAGGAAAAGGTAAAATTAATGATGAAGGTGTTCAATTCTATCATCAATTATTTCAAGAATGTCATAAAAATGGTGTTGAACCCTATGTCACATTACATCATTTTGATACACCAGATGCTTTACACAAGGAAGGAGATTTCTTAAATAGGAATACAATAGAAGCTTTTGTTGAATATGCAAAATTCTGTTTTGAAGAATATAAAGATGAAGTTTCTTATTGGTTTACATTTAATGAAGTATGGCCTATAGCGACAAATCAATATATTGAAGGAACTTTTCCTCCATGCATAACTTTTGATATAACAAAAGCAGTAGCTTCAATGCATGGAATGATGGTTGCTCATGCGAAAGCTGTCAATATCTATAAAGAAAAAGGATATTCTGGAAAAATTGGAATTATTCATTCTTTGGATACAAAGTATCCACTTGATGAAAATGATGAAAGAGATGTTTTAGCAGCTAAAAAAGATGATGTATTAGCTAATCAATTCTTATTAGATGCAACATTTTTAGGTTATTATAGCAATGAAACCTTAGATATTATTCAAGAACTTGTTGAATTAAACGGTGGAACTTTTCACTATGATCAAAAAGACATTGAAGAAATGAAGAAAGCAGCTAGTCAAATTGATTATTTAGGAATGAATAATTATCAAAGCAATTTCGTTAGACATTATGAAGGAGAAAATGAAATTCATCATAATGGAACAGGTGAAAAAGGAACGAAAAAATTTAAGTTAAAAGGTGTTGGAGAAAGAGTTATTAAAGAAGGGATTCCTACAACAGATTGGGATTGGTTGATTATTCCTGAAGGTATGTATGATATGGTTAAACGTATCAAAAATCAATATCCAAATTATAAAGCAATTTATATAACTGAAAATGGTATGGGTTATAAAGATACATTTGAAGAAAATAATGTGATTGATGATGAACCTAGAATAGATTATATTAAACAACATTTGCAATGGCTATTAAAAGCAATTGAAGAAGGTGTTAATGTAAAAGGATATTTTGTTTGGTCATTAATGGATATGTTTTCTTGGTCAAATGGTTACAACAAGAGATATGGATTATTTTATGTCGATTATGAAACTCAAGAACGTTTTCCTAAAGCATCAGCATATTGGTATAAAAGAGTTATTCAACATAGAGAGGTATAGAAATGAAATACAAAGGAGTTATCTTTGATTTTAATGGCACATTATTTTTTGATAATGACAAGCACATTAAAGCATGGGGTGCGATTTCTCAACTAATAAGAGGTTATGGTATAAGTGATCAAGAACTTCATGAGCATTTTAATGGTGTTCCTAATAAAGAAATCATTCAATATTTATTTAATGGAGAATGTGATGATGAAATGATTAATAAATACTCTTTATTGAAAGAGGAATATTATCGTCAATATTGTCAGGAAGATGTTGAATCTTTCCATCTTGTAGAGGGTGTTGAACAATATTTTAATGATTTAAGCAAAAGAAACATTCCTTTTACTATTGCAAGTGCTTCTATTAAAGAAAACATTGACTTTTTTGTAGAATCATTTCATCTAGATCATTGGATTAATCCTAGAAATATTGTTTATGATGATGGAACTTATAAGAATAAAATAGCAATGTTTGAAAAGGCATCAGAGATTTTAAATATTGAATTAAAAGAATGTTTAATTTTTGAAGATTCTATTAGTGGAATCAAAAATGCTTATCGTGCAGGATGTCCTCATATTATTGTTATAGACTCTGCGAATAAAAAAGAAGAATATCAAGATTTACCTGGAGTCATTAAAGTAATAGATAATTTTGTAGGATTAGAATCTTTATAGACCTCATCGTTAAAGTTCATTTAAAGTCATCTATATGAATAAGCATTCATTGATGACTTTTTATACATAAAATATGTTTTAAAGGAGAAAGAGAATGAATACTAAAATAAATCAATTAGTCAATTATGGTTTGGAAAATCAAATGATTTCTTTATATGACGTGGATTATTCAATAAATATGTTACTTGATTTGTTTAAACTAGATTGTTTCGAAAGAACAACAGTCGAAAAAATTGATTATTATTTACTAATTGAAGATATGCTTGATTATGCTGTAAAAGCAGGATTGATAGAAGATAATATCACAGAAAGAGATTTGTTTGATACCAAAATAATGAATTGTATTATGCCAAGACCTAGTGAAGTTGTTAATAAGTTTTATCAGTTATATGATGAAAGCAAACAAAAAGCGACACAATATTTTTATGATTTATCCATTCATTCAAATTATATTAGAAAAGCGAGAACTGATAAAAATATTAAATTTTCCCATTATTACAAATATGGAGATATTCAGATATCAATTAACTTATCAAAACCTGAAAAAGATCCTAAAGAAATAGCAAAAGCTAAACTTGTGAAAAGTACAGGATATCCTCAATGTTTATTGTGTAAAGAGAATGTTGGATATGCAGGGAATATGAATCATCCTGCTAGACAAACACATAGAATCATACCTCTTGATTTGAATGGAAAAACGTATCATTTTCAATATTCACCTTATGTTTATTATAATGAGCATTGTATTATTTTTAACAATGATCATGTTCCAATGGTTATCAATAGACAAACATTTGAAAACTTATTCGCTTTCATTGAAAAATTTCCTCATTATATGATAGGAAGTAATGCGGATTTACCTATTGTAGGAGGTTCTATACTTACTCATGATCATTATCAAGGTGGTAGACATAGGTTCCCAATGCAGGATGCATCGGTTATTAAGGAAATTGAAATTAAAGGATATGAAAATGTAAAAGTACAAATGTTGAATTGGCCTTTATCTACATTAAGACTTACAGCTGATGATAAAGAAGTTCTTGTTGATCTATCAGATAAGATATTAAGTCATTGGAAAAATTATGATGATATTTCATGTGATATTCTTTCACATACAAATGATGTAAGACATAACACAGTAACACCAATTGCAAGAATGGATAATAATCGTTATCAAATAGATATTGTATTAAGAAATAATCGAACAAACGATGAACATCCTTTGGGTATATTTCATCCACATGCCAAGCATCATCATATCAAAAAAGAAAATATTGGGTTAATTGAAGTCATGGGATTAGCTGTTTTACCTGCTAGATTAAAAGATGAATTAGAATGTTTGAAATTATGTTTGTTAAAAAAGAAATGTATTGATGATTTTGAGAGTTTAAAAAAGCATAAAGAATGGTTTGAATATTTACAAACTTTAGAATTTGATGAGCAATCTATAGATGAGTTTATTGAAAAAGAAGTGACAAAAAAATTTGTTAGTGTATTAGAAAATGCAGGAGTTTATAAGATGAATCAGAAAGGAATAGAAGGATTTACTCGTTTTGTAGATTCTTTGAGTAAATAGTATGATTGAGATTATAGAAAATGTATCTCGAGGTATAGACATTATTTCAATGAGAAATGAAAATATTGAAATACAAGTGACGAATTATGGTTGCACGATATTAAAAATGATTGTCAAAGATAAACATGGAGAAAAAAGAGATGTCGTATTAGGATTCCCTAGTATTGATGATTATAAAAAGAAAGACGGCAGTTATCTAGGTGCTTTAGTTGGTAGAGTGGCAAATCGTATAGGAAATGGGAAATTTACATTGAATAATGAGATATTCTCTTTAGAAAAAAATAACGGTTCAAATACATTACATGGGGGAATTGAAGGATTTTCATATCAAACATTCACGTATGAGATAAGAGAAAATGAGATTGTTTTTCATTATTTCTCTCAAGATGGAGAAGAAGGATTTCCGGGTAATTTAAATTTTTATGCAACATATATTCTTTTAAATAATGGATTAAAAATTAAATATCATGCAACCACTGATAAAGATACAATTATTAATATTACTAATCATTCCTATTTTAATTTAAGTGGAGAGCCATGTAATATTGATGAACATGAGTTAATGATTAAAGCTGATCAAATGGCATGTATAGATGATGAAGGTTTGTTTAAT
>CAMFRJ010000099.1 GCA_945981915.1 uncultured Erysipelotrichaceae bacterium | reverse complement strand
CTCGTGGGCTCGGAGATGTGTATAAGAGACAGCATCCATATTCATTGATATTTTGCTTTGATCAAAAGTAAAAGCTTCTTTCATCTTTTTTTCATCAATTGTAAATAAAGAATTCATATCAAATGATTTATTGTCTTTACTATTAAAAGCCTTCCCTGTAAAAATATCTGTATCCGGATTTTTCAATTGTTTTTTAACAATATCACTTACTTGTGCCTTATCAATAACATGAGTTGTCAATGATGAAGGATAAGCAATTCCTGTTTTCAACATTGTCGCCGTTGTCCCTTCTTTTGGTTGAACAATTCCTACAATACGAATATCTTCTCCATTTTCTATTAATTTTTGCATATATGAAAGATCTTCTCTTTTATCTTTATAAACATTATATTTTTCATCATAAACATAATAATCAGTTGCATTAACAAGTTTAAATGTCACACTTAAAATATCTTCATAAGAATATGCTTGCTCAATATCAGGGACATCAACATCTTCTTCCTTAGAAAATTGTTCAATCATTTTATCTAATTCTGAAAAATCACGCAATCCTAAAGTATATGTCATAAAATCATTCATATTACCACGATTAGATAAAACCAAAACACATTCATTATATTGTTGAGGCCATCTTCCTGCTTTCATATCATATTGATTTTCATATAAACTTCTTTCACTAGGCATCTCGTAAAAGACATCAGTACTCATCATTGAAGACATGAAACTAGAACTACTTGACGATGATCCTAATCCTAAAGATGTAAAAGAACGATCGGGATGAACTTGTCTTATATTTTTTATATTTGAACTATAAATTTGCGGTGAAACGTTATAAGTATATTCAATCGCATTTGTATATTGATTGATATGAGATGGTTGCGTATCCAAAAACTCTTTTAAAGATTTTAAATCATTAGAACCTATTTTAGAAAGCATATTTGTAATCATCTGAAAAACATGAATTTTTGAATCGTCATTTTCTGTTTCATCAGGTTTTGTATGATCCATCATCGAAGTCATATCAAAGCCAGTGCTTTGAATCGTTAATGGATATTCAGATAATGTTTCTTCTTCAATAGAACGAATATACTGATTAACTCCATTAGATAAAGAAAGAATCAAAGCTATTCCAATAATACCAATAGACCCAGCAAAAGATGTTAATATTGTTCTTGCTTTCTTTGTTTTCAAGTTATTAAAACTCAACATCAGTGATGTTAAAAAATTCATTGATGATTTCCCCATATTTTCATGACGAGGTTGATCCATCTCGTTTTCCTCAACAATATAAGGATGAGAATCACTACGAATTGTACCATCACGTAATTCCACTATACGTGTAGCGTAGGCTTCAGCAAGTTCAGGGTTATGAGTCACCATAACAACCAAACGATCCTTAGCAACTTCTTTTAATAACTCCATTACTTGAACACTGGTATCACTATCCAATGCACCTGTAGGCTCATCCGCTAATAATATATCAGGATCATTCACCAAAGCACGTGCAATAGCGACACGTTGCATCTGTCCTCCTGACATTTGATTTGGTTTTTTGTGCCCTTGATTTCCAAGTCCTACTTGCTCTAGGGCTTTTTGCGCTCTTTGTTTCCGCTGAGCTTTAGATACCCCTGAAATTGTTAATGCAAGTTCAACATTAGCTAAAACAGTCTGGTGAGGAATCAGATTATAGCTTTGAAAAACAAAACCAATCGTATGATTACGATAAGAATCCCAATCTCTATCTTTATATTTTTTTGTTGAAATACCATTAATAATCAAATCACCTTGATCATAACGATCCAATCCACCAATAATATTCAATAAAGTTGTTTTCCCAGAACCACTCGGTCCTAATATCGCAACAAATTCATTATCTCTTAAACTTAAATTCACACCATCAAGTACTTTTTGAACAAGTTGCCCTGTTTTATATTCCTTGTGTATGTTTTTTATTTGAAGCATTGTTTTTAATTCCTTTCTATATACACATTTATACTTGTTTTTTTTGAATAGAACATGAACATTTTCCATATATTCAATATTTTATATTCATTTTTTCTCATTTTTTTCATATTTTATTGATATTGGAAAGAACTTTTATAATAACTGATTACAGAATACTTATCATATCAATCAAATAAAGACTAAGCATAGAAAAGCTTGATAAATCATTTTCGTATTTTTATTTTATCAGATATCTCATATTTAGCGAACATGTGGTCATATGTGTTGATAGACGAGGAAAAAACAAGATATTTGTGATAAAAATCTATGATGATAAAACATGACTGACTATATTCAAATTGACATCAAAAAACTCTCAAACTGATATTTCATAAAACATAAAACCTTTTTATCATTTTATCATTTTATAACTTTTTAACATAATATTTTTCATTCATTACTTTTGTTGTACTCACCATTGTAAAAATTATGATAAAATGTACTAAGAAAATAGAGAAAGGATCATATATGAAAATACTTATTATTGGCGGCAGCTATTTTTTAGGACGCATTTTTACAATGAACGCATGTCAAAAGCATGACCTGACACTCGTGAATAGAGGTCAATATTCAATGTCCTCATATCATGTCAAAGAATTACATTTTGACAGACATGATCAAAAACAATGGGCACAGATTAAAGAATCATTTGATACTGTCATTGATTTTTGTGCTTATCAAAAAGGCGATATTAAAATTGTCGTTGAAGCTTTAAAAGATCACATTAAAAATTATATTTATATAAGCACTGTCGATGTTTATTTAAGACATACCCAACACATCAAAGATGAAAACAGCCCTTTAGAATACAGGCATTTTGCAGGAGAAGTAGGAGACTATATTTATCATAAAAGATTATTAGAAGAAGAACTTGTGGATGTATGCCATCAATACAACCTACATTACTGTTCCATTCGTCCTGGTAACATTTATGGTCCCTTTAATTATGCACCAAGAGAATCTTTGTTGATCAAAAGAGTGATAGACAAACAACCTTTATTTCACTTAACAGATGCAAAGGCAAAATTTCAGATGGTTTATGTAGAAGATGTCTGCCAGGCAATCTTAACGATTATTGAACATCATCTCTTTGATCAAAGCTTCAATATCATCCATGATGAATTCATCAACTATGATACCATCAATTCTATTTTACAAAAGATTCATCCTGTGATTCTTGAAGATCATTCTATTCAAGAAGCTATCAATCAACAATATCCCCTTCCTTATCCTATATTTAAAGAAGAAGAGGAATTATATTCAGGTAAAAAAATAGAAGCCTTTGGCTTCCATTACACTCCATTTGAAGAAGGATTACTCAAAACGTATCAAGCATTTTATCCTGTCTTTTCAAAAAACCAATGATAGAGTTCAAATATCAATATCATAAATATTATTTAAGGGAATTTTCATACCTCCTGACATGATCAATAACTTCTGACAAGTATCTATTTTTAAAATAGAACTTGTCAAAAGCTGATATTGTCCTCCCACTTTATTTTGATCTGGTACAAAATATTTGATGGTAACAGGAGGATGGTTTCCATTCATCAATAAAATATCTGCTATTTTTTGATTTAAACAATCCCATTGTTGCTGATCAATAATCTTCTTGTCTTCTGTCACTCGCTCACTTTCTTGTATCATTTCTCGATGACCCGTTAATGCTGCAAAGGGAGCGAACTGTGCACCTCTTTCTATTTGTGGCATCCAAGCATGCCTTTTTGATTTATGATAATCTTGAGATATCATATCATCATAAAAATGACTATTATTCTTATCAATCATTACGCTTTATGTCCCCCTATAGAATTATTTCTTTCTTGACCTGTCGCTTCTGGCATGAAATCGATGGCTTTTAAAACCATATTCTTACCAAATTTCTCTTTTAACTGTAAAGTTGCTTTTTGTAACCTTTTCTCTTTTTTTAATGCTTTTTTCAATTGCATCTCATTTTCTTGAATATGTTCAATATCCATAAACAAATGAAGCTGTTGGTAATATTTCTTGTCCTTAACAAGATGTTCTTCCATGACACGACAAGCAGATATCGATATTCTTCTGATCGTCAATGAACGATCAACATTTTGATCATACCAATCAAGACCTGCTTTCGTTATCAATCGTGAAGAAGCCGTCAATCTATCCAAATGAACTGTTCCATGTGTATGTTGCGGAATTTTTCTTCCATAATGATCTATCTTCATTTTTCCTTGATAATTCTTATTATCTTTATCATATCCTATTGTCAAAACAATCATATCACTGACTAGTGATCGAGAAACCAAAGTCAATGCTAAAGAATCTAACATTTCTATCATTATGACCCTAGCTTGGTCAAAGCTATAGGGCGCACTTAACACCTGTCCAGAGCCAACACTATTATTTTTCGGTTGATAAGACTTGATATCTTTCATCGTACATGATTCATATCCCCAAGCATGATCAATCAACAATTCTGCATTGATTCCAAAAGCATCATACAATAGATCTTCATTATAATAATCATTCTCTTTCCCTAACGAACACCTTGCAATATCTCCCATCGTATATAATCCTAACTGTTCTAATCTTTTTTGATATCCATTGCCAATACGCCAAAAATCTGTCAAAGGACGATGATTCCATAAATACTGACGATACATTTTTTCATTTAAAAAAGCAATCCTAACACCATTCTTATCAGCTTTCATTTTTTTAGCCATTATATCCATGGCCACCTTACACAAATAAAGATTCGTCCCAATCCCTGCTGTCGCTGTAATTCCTGTTTCTTGTAAAATATCCAAGATGACTTTTTTCGTCAGTTCTTTGACAGAAAGATGATATGTTTTTAAATAATGAGTGGCATCAATAAAAACTTCATCAATCGAATAAACATGGATATCTTCTGGTGAAAAATATTTCAAATAAATTTCATGGATACGGCGACTATATTTTAAATAAAGTGCCATTCTAGGTGGAGCAATGATATAATCTAATTGAAGATATCGATCTCTTTTTAATTGTATATCATCATATGATTTTCCTAAAAATCTTTTCCCTTCAATTTGTTTTGTACGGTTATGATTGATTTTTTTGACTTGAGAAATCACTTCAAATAAGCGTGGTCTTCCTGTAATCCCATATTGTTTTAAAGAAGGAGAAACAGCTAAACATATTGTTTTTTCACTTCTGTTTTGATCTCCAACAACCAAATGTGTTGTCAAAGGATCCAGTTTTCTTTCAACACATTCAACAGAAGCATAAAAAGACTTCAGATCGATAGCTATATAAACATGTTTTATCATCATATCACTTCCTTGTGATTTCATTATAGTCTATTTCAAAAAAACAGTTTTTAAACAAACTGTTTTGAAATACGGATTTATGGTCTTTAAATCATTTTTTTAAATTCATTCATATTTGAACAAAGAGTTATAACGTCATAATATATCATACATTATCTAAAAAAGAGGAGCTATTATGGAGCACTTATTCAACAACATACCTTTCATACATACAACACCTTTAGGAGTTAAAAGAATTCAAAAAAATCTTGATTTAACAGATGAAGATGTTGTGTCTTATTGCCAACAAATCATCCAAGAGAAAGAAAGTTATATCTACAAATTAGGGAAAAAATATTACGCAGAATATAAAGATATCGTTTCTGTCTCTTATACACATCTGACGCTGCCGACGATATGCAGTGT
>CAMFRJ010000098.1 GCA_945981915.1 uncultured Erysipelotrichaceae bacterium | reverse complement strand
TAATAGCGATGCTGCAGATAATGATGGGATCCTTATTTGGAGGATGCTATTATCTGGGTTTATTGTGGATTAATGATGGTATTTTAAGACTATACTTTATATGTGCGCTTTTAGCTGGTTATATTGTTTATCAAAACATATTTAGTGAAAAATTGTATCCAGTGATCATCAAAGTTGATAGCTTTGTGAAATGGATATTCAAACCTCTTAGAATTGCATTTTATAAGATAAATGGTATAATAAAAGACACGAAGAAGGTGATAAGATGGCAAAGGAAAGATTCAAAAAAACAGTACGACCAATAATTTACATCGTGATTGCTTGTACGTTGATGTGTATACTCTTTACCAGTGCGATGAATACTTTTTCGAGACAGGCAGATATTGCTCAACTAGAAAGTGAAGTTGCAGCAGTAAAAAAAGAAAAAAAATCATTAGAAAATGAAGTGGAGCTACTTAATGATGATGATTATGTGACACGTTATGCAAGAGAAAACTATGTTTTTACAAGAGAAGGAGAACAAGTTGCTATCTTACCAGATGTTGATGATGAATAAGCACATGGTGCTTATTTTTTATTGAGGTGATTTTTTATGATTATTCAAGAATATATTTATATGAAAACTTTGAGAAGGAAACGAAAAGTTGATATCTATGTACCAGATGATTATCAGGACACTGAAAAAAGATATCCAGTTTTATTGATCAATGATGGACAAAATGCTTTTTTTGATGAAAAAGCATATGCCGGTGTCAGTTGGGGGTTTTTAGAAAGCGTTGAACAGATGAAAATAGAGATTATCATGGTTGCCATACCTTGTAATTTTATTCCTTTAAAAAGGGAAGATGAATATGGACCATGGACCTTTCGCAAAAAAGATGCTCAAGAATTAGGGAGTCATAGAAAATTGGGTGGAGAAGGTAAGAAATACACAAAATTTCTAGTCAAAGAGCTAAAACCCTATTTAGATAAAAAATATCCTACAGATATGAATAACTATGGAATCGTAGGCAGTTCCATGGGTGGATTGATTTCTTTTTATGCATTTTTAAAATATCCACAGGTATTTAAAAACTGTGCGATATTATCAACTGCTTTTTGGATTTATGAAAAACAATTTAAAAATATGATCAGATTTTCAAGGATCAAAAAGAATTATTTATATATGGATGTTGGTGGTAAGGAAGGCGATAGTCGTTATATTCCTAGTAATGAAGCTATAAAGAAAGCATTGGCAGGTAAGATTGATCATTATGAATATCATTATTTTGCTAATGACATTCATCATGAAAGTGCTTGGGCTAAACGTGTTCCTTATTTTTTAAAGATGTTTTACAAATAAAAATATCATTTTATGAATTTGTTGATATAATGATAAAGAAGAGGTGATAATTGTGTATCGTTTAATGTTTTCAGATTTAGATGAAACTTTATTAGTGAATCATCATGTTCCAGAAGTGAATCGACAAGCTATCAAACAAGCAAGAACAAAAGGTTTGAAGTTTGTTCCTTGTACTGGAAGAGCTTTTAATATGATTCAAGAAATTTTAAAAGAAATTGATGCTTATGATAAAGAAGGAGAATATTCTTTGTGTTTCAATGGTGGTCTAGTTGTAGAAAATAAAAATAACAAAATTCTTCATTTTAAAGGACTGGATTATACAATCGCTAAGGAAATCTTTGAATTTGGAAAAGAACTTGATGTCTGTGTCATGGTATTTACCTTAGATTGTTGTTATTTATTCCACGCAGATGAAAGTGAAATTGAACGAAAAAAAGCGCAAAAAGCAACGTTCGAAGTTGTGGATGATTATGATTTGAGTTTCTTAAAAGAAGAACACATTGCAAAAATTCTATATGAAAGAGCAGATATGGATTATTTAAAATCTATTGGCCAGACATTGCCAAAAGTTATTGTTGATTCATGTGAGATTGCATATTCTAGCAGCCGTTATTTAGAAATGAATGCTAAGGGTATTGATAAAGGTTATGGAATGCGCTGGTTAACAAATTATTTGGGATGCAATTTGGATGAAACAATAGGTATCGGTGATAATTATAATGATGTAGAAATGATCAAAACAGCAAAACTAGGAGTTGCAGTAACTTGTGCAGCTGATGATATTAAAGCACAAGCACAATATGTCACAGAACACGACTATGATGATGGTGCTGTTAAAGAAGTTATAGAAAAGTTTGTTTTACATGATGGTGAATCAAATGAGAAAATTTAAAGCTATTGTAGAAAAGGAATTTGAAAAAGATTATTATCAGCAATTACATAGTTATATTGAACATGAATATCAGACGAAAACAATCTATCCGCCCCAAGAACAAATATTTAGGGCTTTAAATCTATGTGACTATGATGATGTCAAAGTTGTGATCTTAGGACAAGATCCTTATCATGAGCCTCGTCAAGCCAATGGCCTGGCCTTTTCAGTCACTAAAGACGTGCCTATTCCACCTAGTTTACAAAATATATATAAAGAATTATATGATGATCTGGGAATTATACCTCCCCATCATGGAGATTTGACATCATGGGCTAAACAAGGTGTTTTATTGTTGAATAATGTCTTAACTGTGGAAAGAGGAAAAGCCAATTCACATCGAGGACTTGGCTGGGAAACTTTTACATTGAATATTGTCAGATATCTCAATTTAAGAGAAAAACCATTGGTCTTTATTTTATGGGGAAAAAACGCTATTGAAAAAAAGAAATATATTGATAGTAGACATCTTGTTTTGACCAGCCCACATCCTTCACCACTTTCTGCATATCGTGGTTTTTTCGGATCAAAACCTTTTTCAAAAACAAACCAATTTTTAATGAAAAATGGAATTGAGCCTATAGATTGGAGTATTCAAGATGTTTGATGATTTGAAAGATGCTATTTCCTATATTGAATCAAAACGTACGAAACGTACGTTTTTAGATTTTCAGGCATTACTGACAAGATATCATTTTGATACCAATCTTAAAAATGTCATTCACGTTGCAGGAACGAATGGAAAAGGATCAACAACTGTCATGATGAGAGATCTTTTAAGAAATCATGGCTATCATGTGGGAACATTTACATCACCTTATATTATTAATCATAATGAAAGAATTTGTGTAGATGGACAGTCTATCAGTGATGGAGATTTATTAAGGATCATCAATCAGCTTTATCCAATGATAGAAAAAGAAAACTTATCAATGTTTGAAATTGATGTTTGTATCATGCTGCAATATTTTCATGAATTATCTTTAGATTATCATATTATTGAATGTGGAATCGGTGGATTAAATGACAAAACAAATGTGATCATGAGTAAAGTTGCTGTCATTACAAATATAGGATATGACCATCAATTCATGCTCGGTGATACATTAATGGATATAGCCAGACATAAAGCAGGAATCATCAAAGATTATGTGCCTTTATGGACAACGGTCAATCAAAGTGAGATTATTCAATTGTTACAAGAGACTTGTCATTTACATCACAGTACATGCCATCAGGTTGTTGTCAAAAAACAGGAGCATTATCCTTATACAATTCATTTTAAAAAGAAAGACTACTATTTACAACAACCCTCTTATCAAGTCAGTAATTTTACTTTAGCGTTGCATGTCGTTGATAATTTGATTGATATTAAAGAAGAGTTGATTCAAAAAACCATTGATCAGTTTTATTGGCCTTGTCGCTTTGAAAAAATAGGGCATCTGTATTTGGATGGAGCTCATAATATTGATGGAATCAAAGCTTTGCTACAAACAATTCAAGAACAACAACTACAAGATATTGGAATTGTCTTTAGTGCTTTAAATGATAAAGACATTCAAGACATGTTAGAAATGTTAAAAGATTATGATGTCATCATTGCAAGCTTTGATGACGAAAGAAGTGACCAACACCATGTGAATTATCAAGAAGCTATTTCATTGATGCAAACAAAACATGAAACTGTTATTGTCACAGGATCATTGCATTTTGTATCAACGGTTAGAAAATATGTAACAAGCGCTTTTTAGCGCTTTTATTTGTGCTGATAATCAAGTGGCTCATCGAAAGTTGCCCAAAGCAGATAAACATATAAAAGAATGATTCTTTGATTAGAATCAGTTCTAATAATGACATGATCTCTACCAGCCTGTTCAATGACACCAGTATAACTCATATCTGTCCATTGTTTAGAACCGCTGTAAGAAAAATAAAATGTTCCTTTTTTTCCAATATTCACTCTCAAAATATTTTCTACATAAGTTTGGACCAAGGGAACAGCAGGTTCTTCAGGTGTATTTGTCTGTCTGACTAAATATGGATTTAAATCCTCAAAATATGTCATAAACCCTCCTATAAATCACAATTGTCTTTTAAACCAGGGTTATAAAAACAATGTTGTTTATAACGTCCAGATAAACGACCATAAAATATTTCAGGACATTCAACATCAGTTCCTGGATTTTTAAACCATAAGGCGTTAGTGGCTGGGTCATTTCGATATCCATTGATACAACGTAAGGCGAGATTTATTTCATTTTGATTCACAGGTGCTTCAAATAAAGGAGTTCCTACCCCAGCAAATTGGTTTTTCTGATAAATCACTTCAGTTAACGTTCTTACATCTTTAAATACATCACAATTAGCCACAACTCTATTGACAACAACATTGCCCACCAATAACATGCCTTCTTCGCCTTCTCCTAAGGCTTCAGATTTGATTAATCTTGCTAAAAGTTCCACTTCTTTATCGGAATATGAAATTCTAGCCATTCGATCACCTCAAAATAATCTATGTTCACTCTTTTAAATTATGATTAAAATGTTGTAAAATTACTACATCTATGATGAATTCAAATTATAATATAAACTATCTTATATTTTTCGTGAATTATTAGAATAATTGTGCTAGAATAGATTTATAGATTTAAGCGCTTACATTTTTTATAGGAGGAGATAAAATGGGAAAAGAAATGATCGCAATGATTTTAGCTGGAGGTCGTGGAACTCGTTTAAAAGAATTAACAGCTAAAGTCGCTAAACCTGCTGTACATTTTGGTGGAAAATATCGTATTATCGATTTTCCTTTATCTAACTGTGCAAACTCAGGGATTGATGTAGTAGGGTTACCTACTCAATATGAATCTGTATTATTAGGTAGTTATGTAGGTTCTGGTGTGAACTGGGGACTTGAAGGAAGTCAATCTGCTGCTACTATCTTACCAGCTCGTGAAAGAGATGAAGTAGGATTTACTGCATATGCAGGAACTGCTGATGCAATCTATCAAAATATCAACTTTATGGATCAATATGCTCCTGAATATGTATTAATCTTATCAGGTGACCATATTTATAAAATGGATTACTCAAAGATGTTAGCTGCACACAAAGAAAGAAATGCAGACTTAACAGTTGCAGTTTTAAATGTTTCATTAAAAGAAGCAAGTCGTTTTGGTATCATGAATACAAATCCAGATGGATCTATTTATGAATTTGAAGAAAAACCAGCACAACCAAAATCAACTTTAGCTTCTATGGGAATTTATATTTTCACATACAAACAATTACGTAAATACTTAATTGCAGATGCTAAAAAAGCAGAAAGTAAACATGACTTTGGTATGAATATCATTCCAGATATGTTAGCTGATGGTAAAAAATTATTTGCCTATGAATTCGATGGTTACTGGAAAGACGTAGGAACTGTTGAAAGTTTATGGGAAGCCAATATGGATTTAATTAATGATAAAGACTGTCTCTTATACACATCTGACG
>CAMFRJ010000097.1 GCA_945981915.1 uncultured Erysipelotrichaceae bacterium | reverse complement strand
TACACACTGCATATCGTCGGCAGCGTCAGATGTGTATAAGAGACAGAAACATGATACTGATACGATGATATCATTTTTTAGATTTAAGGCTTTGATTCCAGCTGCTTTTACACCAATGACAGAAACCTCCTGTTCACTATAAACTGCTCCGTAACCTGCTTGAGTCGCTATAAAGATGCCCTGTTGATTATCTGTTAATTGTGCACAAACGACTTCATCATTTCCTTTTAGGCTCATACATTTCACAGCTTTCGTATATCTTTGTATTTCAAAATCTTTGAGCAAAGTTCGTTTGATCTGTCCATTTTTTGTTGAAATCAAAATATATAATGGTAATGAAAAATCTTTAACTAATATTACAGATACAATTTTTTCATCAGCTGCAATCTTAATCAAATAGCTAATATGTTTACCTATATCTTTCCATTTGAATTCCTCAACTTTATGAAGTGGTACAAATAAATAATGACCTTTATTTGTAAACAATAATAAATGTTGAACCGTATTTGCTTTCAATAAAGCAATTAAAGAGTCATCCTCTTTTTTACCAAAAGGAATATCTTGGCTTGCTTTAATAGAACGATCTGAAATACGTTTGATATAACCATCTCTTGTCACAGAAACATTAATATCCTCTGAAATGATCATTGCTTTTTCATCTATTTTAATGTCACTGACTTCCTTTTGAACTTGAGTCAAACGAGGCATTGGATATTTCCTTTTGATATCTTTTAATCGATCAATGATCACTTTTCTTAATACTTCATCACTATCAAGTATTTTATTAAGTGAAATAATTTTTTCATCAAGTTCTTTTTTCTCGTTTTCTAAGGATACAATATCAGTATTCGTTAAACGATATAATTGAAGCATAACAATAGCTTCTGCTTGTTTTTCAGAAAAACCATATTGAAGAATTAAATTGTTTTTTGCATCACTTTTATCACGAGATGAACGTATCGTTTTTACAACTTCATCTAAAAGAGAAATAGCTTTAATTAAACCATCTACAATGTGAAGTCTACCTTTTGCCTTTTTTAAATCAAATAAAGTACTTCTTGTTACCACATCTATTTGATGGTCAATATAACCATCTAAAATTGCTATAATTCCCATCAATTCTGGTCGTTTATCATGAATTGCGACCATATTATAATTATAATTCTTTTGCAAATCAGTATTTTTAAAAAGATAGTTTAATGTATTTTGAGCATTAACTGTTTTCTTTAAATCTATAGCTATTCTAAGCCCTTCTCTATCTGATTCGTCTCTGACTTCAATGATTCCATCAATATTTTTATTGAATCTGATCTCATCAATTTTGCGAACCAACTCTGCTTTATTCACTTCATATGGTATTTCAGTCACTATGATCTGATTAATATTTTTTTGCTCAACAATTTTTGTTTTGGCACGAACAATAACCTTACCTTTTCCACTTTGAAAAGCATTCTTTATTCCTTCAATTCCTTCTACAATAGCTCCTGTAGGGAAATCAGGTCCTTTAATAATATCCATGATTGTTTCTAATTGACAATGAGGATATTGAATACGATGAATGGTTGCATCAATGACTTCACCTAAATTATGAGGAGGAATGTCAGTGGCATATCCTGCAGAAATACCAGTTGCACCATTAACAAGTAAATTAGGATAAGCAGCTGGTAAAACAGTCGGTTCATATTCTGTGTCATCAAAATTTAATGACATTAAAACAGTCTCTTTATCTAAATCTTTTAAAAGTTCAGATGCAATTGGTGAAAGTCTAGCTTCTGTATAACGCATAGCAGCTGCTGGATCATTATCAATCGAACCGTTATTTCCTTGCATATCAATAAGAGGAGCTCTGATTTTCCACTCTTGTGATAGTCTCACCATTGCATCATAAACAGAAGCATCACCATGAGGATGGTAATTACCAATGACATTTCCAACCGTCTTCGCTGATTTACGATATGGTTTAGATGCAACATTTCCTTCTTTGTTCATTGAATACAAAATTCTTCTTTGAACCGGTTTTAAACCATCTCTAACATCAGGTAATGCACGATCTTGTATAATATACTTAGAATATTTTCCAAAACGATCACCCATGATCGTTTCTAGATTCATGACAATTTTTTTATCACTCATAATGTCCTCCTACATTTGGTAATCATCTTCTAAAGAGAACTGAACATTTTGTTCAATCCATTCTCTTCGTGGTTCAACCTTATCACCCATAAGAACAGTGACTCGTCTTTCTACAATGGCTGCATCTTCAATGGAAACTTGAATTAGTGTTCTGGTTTCTGGATTCATGGTTGTTTCCCATAATTGAGATGCATTCATTTCTCCTAATCCTTTGTAACGTTGTACATAATATCCTTTACCAATTTTTTTCTTTGCTTCTTCTAATTCATAATCTTCCCAACAATAAATGATTTCTTCTTTTTTACCATTTTTCTTAGAAACTTTATATAAAGGAGGTAAAGCAATATAGACTTTTCCTGCTGTTATTAATTCTTTCATATATCGATAAAAGAAAGTCAACAACAAAATCTGTATGTGCGCCCCATCAGTATCAGCATCTGTCATGATGATGACTTTATCATATTGACTATCACTCAATTTAAAATCTCTACCAAAGCCAGCACCAATTGTATTGATCAGTGTTGCAAGTTCTTCATTTTTTAAAATATCTTGTGTAGATACTTTTTCACTATTTAAAACCTTACCCCTTAAAGGCAAGATAGCTTGATACTTTCTATCTCTTCCCTGTTTAGCACTTCCACCAGCTGAATCACCTTCGACAATATATAATTCATTTTTCTTTTTATTTTTTGATTGTGCAGGAGCTAATTTACCACTAAGTATTTTCTCTTGTCTTGCGCCTTTTCCTTTTCTGGCAGCTTCTCTGGCTTTTCTGGCAGCTTCTCTGACTTGAGCTGCTTTGATCATTTTTTTAACAAGATTATCTGCAATTTCCTTGTTTTCTTCGAGAAAATAAGATAACTTTTCATAAATGATATTGTCAACGATATTTCTAGCTTCAGGTGTACCTAATTTTCCTTTTGTCTGTCCTTCAAATTGTAAAAATCTTTCTGGTACTTTAATAGAAATGATAGCAGATAATCCTTCTCTAACATCATTTCCTTCTAAATTTTTGTCCTTTTCTTTTAATAAATTATATTTTCTAGCATACTCATTAAAGGTTTTTGTTAATCCACTTTTAAAACCAGTTTCATGTGTACCACCATCAACTGTTCTGACAAGGTTGACATAAGATAAGATTGTTTCTTGATATCCGTCAGTAAATTGTAATGCAATATCTACTTCGATATCATTTTGCATACCTTCAAATGTAATCACAGGATGAATTGGTGTTCTGTTTAAATTTAAATAATTGACAAAAGCTTCTAATCCATTTTCAAATTGATATTCGACATGTTTTTGACTTCTTTCATCTGTTAAAGATATTTTAATTCCTTTTAAAAGATAAGCACTTTCCATTAATCTTTCACTAATCGTATTAAAATGAAAATCAATCGTCGAAAAAATATTTCTATTAGGTAAAAAATGAATTAATGTCCCTGTTTTTTGAGATTTCCCGATGACTTTCAATGGATGAATTGTTTCTCCTCCGTCTTCAAATCTTTGAAAATACATCTTTCCATCACGTTGAACAGTGACTTCTAACCATGTAGAAAGAGCATTAACGACTGAAGCACCTACCCCATGAAGTCCGCCTGATGTTTTATAACCACCTTCTTCAGAAAATTTTCCTCCTGCATGAAGAATTGTTAAGATAACTTCAGTTGTCGGTCTTCCAGAAGCATGCATTCCTGTAGGCATTCCACGTCCATGATCTTGTACTTTCACACTATTATCTTTACATATAGTCACTTCAATTGTATCACCGTATCCTGATAACGCTTCATCAATTGCATTATCAACAATTTCCCAAACAAGATGATGTAATCCCCTGCTATCAGTTGAACCAATATACATCCCTGGTCTTTTTCTGACAGCTTCAAGACCTTCAAGTATTTGAATATTAGACTCATCATATGAATTATTATTTGCCATAGACACACTCCTTTACAATAACAGTATTATAACAAATCTATCTTTTTTTTCAAAGTTTAATTGCAATTTTACATGTGACAGTTATAATAGAAATTGGTGATGAAAATGTTTGAAATATTATGTATTTTATTAGGTTATTTATATGGTTCAATTCCTTTTGCACTTGTCATAGGTAAAGTCTTTTATAATACTGATATAAGAAATAGTGGTTCAGGTAACTTAGGAGGAACGAATGCCGGTCGTGTTCTTGGAAAAAAAGCAGGTATAACAGTCATTATTCTTGATGCATTCAAAGCTTTATTTATTCTATTGATGACAGGTTACTTATCTTCTATTCTTCATTTTAACAGTGATGTGAAATATATTGCAGGATTTGCTTGTATCATTGGACATTGTTATCCAATTTTTGCACAATTCAAAGGAGGAAAAGCTGTATCAACATGTATCGGTTATTTTTTAGGTATAGCTCCACTTTGGGCATTACTTTCACTCGTTGTTTTCTTTATTGTCTTGAAGATATCAAAATACGTTTCTTTATCTTCTATTATTGCTTCTTTATCAGTTGTCTGTATCTTACCTTTTTTAAGTATTCCGTTCACTGGAAAGATTTGCATAGTGCTTGCAGTTTCTCTTTTAGTCTATCGTCATTTTCCTAATATTCAACGAATCAAAAATGGAACTGAATCTAAAATTACTTGGATGTGAACGTTGCTTTTTATATTATTAATCTTTATATAAAAGTATGAAAAAAGATCATCTGTAAATGATCTTTTTTTCATACTTTACAATTCAATAGTCATATCATTTATAAATTATTTTATTGTTCATAGGAGTCAAATAATCATCTTTTCCGATATAATGTATTTTAAACTGCTTTCCATTATATTCAACCAAAGATAAAGAGCATCCTCTCACAATTTCTTGATTAACTTCATGAAATCTTTCAATCGGTAAATCTAGCATTAATCCATGCAATATTGTAAAAAGCATGCCATGTATTGTAATAAAAATCGTTTGTTCATGATCCTCATGATATTTTTCTAAAATAAATTCAGATAAACGGTCTAGCACCTGCTGATAAGATTCACCGTTTTTTAAGCATCTTTCAGGTGTCGGATGATACCATAAATCATGATAATCAATATCATCTCTTAAAGATGAAATAAATTGTCCTTCATAATCACCAAAATTCATTTCTTTTAATCGTTCATCTTTAATGATTTCCCTATTTGGAAAAATATGAACTGTAGTTTGATACGCTCTTTCAATCGGTGAAGAATATATCTGATTAATGGGATAATCTTTTATAAATTCACCTAATTTTTGAGCATCTTTGATTCCCTGCTTCGTTAGCGGAGAATCTTTCCATCCCTGCAATCTCTTTTCTTCATTCCATAACGTCAATGAATGCCTTGTTACGTATATTTTCATAAGAAACAAAAAATAAGGGATATCCCTTATTTGTATTGCGATTTAACAGAGGCCATAATTCTCTTAATTTGAGCCTCACTTGGTTTTCTTCCCATTTCCATATACATAGCACGAATCATTTTTTCATTGATTGGTGGATTTTTTTGTAATTGTTTTTTGAAGAAATAACGAGATGCAAAGAACCCTATTACTAAACCGACGATTAAACCAAGAATAGCATATAGCCACATATTGACAATACCCCCTTTACAATTTCTTTTCTATTATAACATAATAT
>CAMFRJ010000096.1 GCA_945981915.1 uncultured Erysipelotrichaceae bacterium | reverse complement strand
ACACACTGCATATCGTCGGCAGCGTCAGATGTGTATAAGAGACAGACTTTATTCATTGTAATAGGCATTCTTCCTGAATTCCAGTATTTCTGTAACATATCTTCTGCTAAATGTATTTTTCTTATATCTTCAGCTGAGAGATCATGGCTAGAAATTAACTCATATGGTGCTTTTTCATCATAAATGTAACCATAGCGATCAGCTTCTTTTCTTAAACTTGTCCCTCTTAACAATTTTAAAAAACCAAGCTGTAATTCTTTAGGATATAATGTGAAAACATCATCAAATGATTGAGCAAACCTTTCTAAATTTTCTAATGGTAAGCCAGCAATAAGATCCAAATGAAAATCGATTTTATGATTTTTTTGTAGTTGTTTGATGACATCAGTGAGTCTATCAAAATCTTGATATCTTTTGACAATCTGATTGGTTGGCTCATAAGTTGATTGAATACCTATTTCAAATCTTAATAAACCATCTGGAGCGTATTCATTGATAAAATCAATGATCCTTTGATCCAAAACATCACCATTGATTTCAAATTGAAACTGAACACCAGGATGTGCATTTTTAAAAATAAAGTCCAAGATCTGTAAAGCATGTTCTGTTTTGGCATTAAATGAACGGTCTAATAATTTAATAACTTTGACATTGCTTTGAAGAATAGAAGCCAATTGTTCCTTTAAATAATCGATTGAAAAAAAACGAAGACCTTTTTCTAATGATGACAAACAGTACTGACATTGATATGGACATCCCCTACTTGTTTCAAAATACAAAATACGATTTTTCATATCTTTCATATCTCTTTGTAAGAGATATGGTGATTCTAGTGTTTCAATATAACTTAGATCAACAGGTGGAATCAAGCGATAGTCTCTGTTTTCAGGACTACTCACACCTTGAATACAAACATCTTGTTTATTTTCTAACACTGTTAACAATTGATCAAGAGCAATTTCTCCTTCTCCAGCCATTAAATAATCAATAGCAAAATCATCTAAAAAAGGATCAATATCATATGTCACTTCCGGTCCGCCAATGATAATCTTCATTTGTGGTTTTCTCTCTTTGCATAGCTGACAAAGCTGTTTGGTCTGTTCAACATTCCAAATATAAACGCTAATACAAAGCACATCTATCTCCATAGCAAGAATATCATCAACAATACGTTCTAAATCATCTTTGATTGTGTACTCTTTAAAATCAATATCATGATGATCTTGACATGAAACATACAGTAAACGTAACGCAAGTGATTTATGTATAAATTTTGAATTAAGAGTTGTTATTAATGTTTTCATAATCTTATATAAAAATCTAGAGAATGTCTCTAGATTTTAATCTTTCTTAAATTTTGGGATGACATTTCTATATAAACAATATTCTTCAAATGTCCAATTGTGTTCAATCATATCACGTGCAACATCTTCGCCAACATAACGTAAATGCCACGGTTCATGAGAAATACCTGTTATACCATCTTTACCTGCCTCAAAGCGAATCACAAAACCATATTTTTGGCAATTGGCAATGACCCATTTATATTCAGCAGTATCACTAAATACCAATCTTTTCTTATCAACAACACTTTGTGCTGTCATATCAAGTCCTAACCCAGTCTGATGCTCACTAGCTCCAGGTGTTGCTACATATTCTGCTGCATATGCTCCTCCATATTTAGCTTCTGTTTCTTGATATATCCTTGTTTGTTCAGCATATGAACGATAACCACTATTCAATAATAAATGTAAGTCTTCTTTTTTTGCATCTTTGATCATTTTGACCATTGCATTATAAGCAGCTTTTCTTAATTTTCTATTCCCACAATCTGGTGCCACATACTCATCTTTAGGAGTCACCAAATCATCCGGTTCATAATCTTCGCTTAAATAGAATCCTTTTTTTACTAATGCCAACAAATCATCTGGCTTTGCAACCGTATAATTTTTTGTAGGTTTTCCATTGCTTGAAATAATAAATGGATAATTGACAATATTCACTGCGTAATTATAATCTTTGACTTCATTATATTTTGCAATGTATTCTAACATCTTTGTCATTCGATAACCATCGACTTTTCTATAAGGAGCCGTAGTGGCGTTATCCAATTGATTATCTAATAGAAATTGTAAATCGCTTTTCGTTGACCCATCTTCTAATAAATTCCAAATAATTTTATGAGAATATCCATAATTAGAAAGTTGTCGCAATTGTCCCGAAAATACTTCATCAATAAATTCAACAATTTCTTCATAATTGTAATCTTGATCTAATTTTTTAGATAATTGATAATATCTTTCATAATCATCATACAATTGTACTTTATTTGAATTATCAACCCACTTTAAAATATGCTCCATTTTATCATGAGATAATATTTCTTTTTCTTCACTATCGTCAAAGGAACGTACAATTTCACTCGTTGTTGACCATGAATAACCTTTCATTAAAAATTGTATTCTATTAAAATTTAGATAAACAACAATCGCTAAAACGAGCACAATTGCGCCAATGATTGCGATTGCTGCTCTATCAATTCTTAATCCTCTTCTTCGAGAATTATATGAACTATAATAAGAATAATCTGTTTTTTTTCTAAATAATCTCATCATCTTTTTTCTACAATCGTAGAATCTCCTTTCTCATTGATCTATCATCCAACTTAAAAAAGTTTTTATTCAGTTTGTAAACATTATAAAAAAACACCTTCTTATTATCAACATTTTTCATAAAAAAACAAGAAATAAATTTATTTCTTGTTCAAGTAATTTTTTCTCCCTATTTCATATAAATCATTTCCCTGACTATCAATGACAACAACCAATGGCATATTTTTAACTTTGAGCTTTCTGATTGCTTCAGGTCCAAGATCTTCAAATGCGATGATTTCACATTCTTCAATACATGAAGACATCATGGCTCCTGCCCCTCCGATAGCACCAAAATAGACACCACCATAAGTCATAATAGCCTGTTTTACATCTTCATTACGATATCCTTTACCAATCATTGCGCGTAATCCTAAGGAAATAAGTCGTGGGGAATAGGCATCCATTCTTCCAGATGTTGTAGGTCCCCCACTTCCAAACACTGATCCAGGTCGATTAGGTGTAGGTCCTACATAAAAAATCGTTTGATCTTGAATATCAAAAGGAAGTGGTTTCCTTTCGTCTAATAAAGCGATAAGTCTTTTATGGGCAGCATCTCTCCCTGTATAGATTGTCCCACTCAGCGTGACTTCATCACCTGCATGTAATTGTCTTATTTTTTCAACAGTTAAAGGTGTTTGTAATTCTATCATAAATCTGCCTCCTTATGACGAGCAACATGACAACAAATACTCACCGCTACTGGCATTCCTGCAATATGTGTTGGAAATGTTTCAATATTTAATGATAGAGCTGTTGTTTTTCCTCCATAACCAGCAGGCCCTATTCCTGTTTCGTTGATCTTTGTCAATAATTCATCTTCTAAAGCTGCATATCTGGCATCTGGATGATGTGTTCCAATATCTCTCATCATTGCTTTTTTTGCCAGCATAGTCACTTTATCAAAAGAACCTCCTATCCCAACACCAATAACCATTGGTGGGCATGCATTAGGTCCTGCATCATTAACAACCTTCATCACAAAATCTTTGACACCTTCTATTCCATCACTAGGTTTCAACATTTTAATCTGACTCATATTTTCAGAACCAAATCCTTTTGGTGCCACTTTCACATGAAAAGTGTCTCCTTCAACCATTTCATAATAAATAATAGCAGGTGTATTGTCTTTCGTATTCACTCTATCAAATAAAGGATCATCAACAACAGATTTCCTTAAGTATCCTTCTTGATAACCTTGTCTTACACCTTCTTCAACAGCTTCCTTTAAGCTTCCTCCTGTAATATGAATCTCTTGCCCTATTGTCAGATAAACAAAAGCCATGCCTGTATCTTGACAAATTGGCATCATTTTATTTTTAGCCAGATCAGCATTTTTCATTAAAACTTCTAATGTTTTTTTTGCCAACAAGCCATCTTCCTGCTCATATCTTGTCTGCAGCGATTCATAAACATCTTGAGGTAATATAGATGTCGCTTCTATACATAAAGTCTTGATTGTTTCTATAATATCTTTACATTGAATTTCTCTCATTCTATTTCTCCATTTTCATCTTTTGTATAGTACATAGAATAATATCTTAATGCCATTAATTCCATTGTCGTTAATAAATTATGTTTTCCTATTCTAATATTATCTTTCGTTCCTATGATGATCTTATAATCAATTGGTATTCCTAAATCAAGTTGTGGATTATTGGTGATAAAAACAACTTTTGCATTTGATTTTTTTATGTACGTTAATATCTTTTGTCCACTATTTAATAAATTTCCACTGACCGATATAACAATCGCCAAACTATTTTCATCCATACGTTTTGCACATTCTATCAATCTTTCCGTTTCCATATAGGCAGTTGTAAATTTCCCTAACATTAATAAATCAGTTTGAAAATGCAAAGCTGCACTTTGTGAAAAATGAATGCCAAAAAAAGAAACATTTTCACTATCATGTATTTGTCTTAAAACAGCATCAATAACATTCCAATCAAGATATTGAGACAATTGTTTCACACCTTCACTGACTTGTAAGCTATAGTATTCACTACATCTTTGTGGATCATTTTTCATCATATCTAGAGGAACATCAATAAGATTATTAAACTTTCTTTTGCTTGAAGAAAAATATGCACATTCTTGTTTTAAGTGAGCATAATTTTCGTAACCTAAAGCACGACAAAAGCGAGAAATCGTGGCCGGTGAAACAAAACACTCTCTTGCCAATTTAGAAATCCCCATATTTGCGACCGCTGATAAATGATGCGCCATATACCATGCAATATTATAATTTGTATCTGTTTCATTAGCGCTATCCAAATAAATCAACAACCTGTAAAATAAGTTTTTCATTCTTTCTCCACCTTTCATCTACCTTATTATACACTATTTTAACATGGATTGGCATTATTAGATATATTCCTTTTTGTAATATCACATATTTCTTTACAATTCACCCTTTTTTTGACTATGATTAGTTTCTATACTAACATTGTAGTTAGAAAATAGTATTTCATATTCCCTCTATATCTAACTATTTATTCTTATCCTCCCAAATAAGAATAATATCTAGAAGAAAGACATTGCGATGTCTTTTTTTTTATATTAATATAGGAATATGAAAGGAGACTATGAAATTATGCTCAAAGAATTTAAAGAATTTGCTTTAAAAGGCAATATGATCGATCTCGCTGTTGGGGTTATTATTGGTGGTGCATTTAACTCTTTGGTGACATCTCTTGTCAACAATATTCTTATGCCTGTTTTAAGTATTGTTACTGGAAAAATAGATTTTACAAATTTATTTATTTCTTTAGATGGCAAAAGCTATACAACTCTAGAAATGGCTCAAAAGGCAGGTGCTCCAACTGTTAATTATGGTTTATTTATAACAGGCTTAATTAATTTCATCATCATGGCTTTCGTTATTTTTATGATTGTTAAAGCGATGAATAAATTAAGAAAACCTAAAGAAGAATCTCCAGCTAAACCTACCACAAAAGTATGTCCATTTTGTAAAAGCGAAATTTCTATCGAAGCTTCAAGATGTCCACACTGTACAAGTGTTTTAGAAGAAACAGAATAATATAAAAAGTAATACTTTATCGATACATAACAATCTTAAAAGTATTACTTCTGTCTCTTATACACATCTGACGCTGCCGACGATATGCAGTGTGT
>CAMFRJ010000095.1 GCA_945981915.1 uncultured Erysipelotrichaceae bacterium | reverse complement strand
AAATAAAAAAGATAACAATTCATTGTTTCATCAAACAATGAATCCTTTTCAAAATGCAAAAAATATTTTAGAAGTGTTTCAAAATTTTTATCTTTATGAAATTCAAGAACAAGATGTCATATTACCAACTCTTTCAAAAAGGAAAATAAAAACGCTTTTTTCTTTATATAGACAATTCGATAGTGAACATTTTTTAGAACATGATTTTATTGAATCCATCATCAATGAAAATGATCACTATCACTATTATTTTCTATTATCAAATATCGATAAAAAAACAGAAAAGATTATTCAAAAATTAGATCAATATGGATATGTTTCACTATATCAGCCTAGACAAAGTCAAACTGTCAACGATTATAGTGATTATCTTATCAATCATTTATTTGATTCTTATCAAGAAAAAATAACCATCAATAATCCATATGAAATATTCAAAGCCAATACAATAGCAGAAGAAATAAAACAGGTTGTTTTCGATATCTATATGTCTTCAAAACAATATCATTATCATGATTTTGCTATCTATTATCCCAATGAAGATTATTATCGTCATCTATCTCAGATACTTGATCAATTTCAAATGTCATATCACCAACAAAATCGTGTCTATGACCATCTCTATCAGACAATGAGATTGATGTTGGAATATGTGATTGTTGGTGATGATCACTTATTAATTGATATTATCTCATCATATGATCTTCACTCATTTCAAGATATTCAATATATTTCTTTATTAAAGAAACAATATAACAGTCAAAAATTGATTGAAGATGAACAATTACTCAATTTAAAAGAGCAATTACAAAGACTCAAGAAGCAACAGACAATGGCTGCTATCTCACAATCTTTACTTGAAATCTTGCATCATTTCTTTAAAGAAAATGATATGCTTCATGCACTCATTGCTTTTATCAAGGAATTAGATCAAGACATTGTGCTGTCAATAAAAGAATATCTTCAACTATGTGATTCTCTTTATCCAAAAAAGAAAGAAACAAAACAAGCTAAAATTGATAGCATCACATTATTGACTTACACACAGCCTTATAGTGAGCTCTTAGGAAAAAAAATTGTCTATTGTTTAGGATTAAATGAAACAATTGTTCCTCAAGAAATCAAAAATACACAGCTTATCTTGAATGAAGAAGCTAAAGCTATTGGCTATCCTGGTGTAACAAGACAGCTACAAAAACAACAGCGACAATTACTCAATGTCTTTTCTAACAGACATGATCGTATTGTTTTAAGTTATTCTTTAAGAGATTTAAAAGGAAATGAATTGGTTGTTTCTTCAATCATCAAAAAAATCAACAATCTTTTTGATATCAAAACTTTCCAGAAACACCAATTATTACATTCGTCTTTAAAAAATGACTATTATTTGAGCGGTGGTTATGATGATCGTTTAGAAAGTCTCAATCAAAACATTAATCACTATAAATCATTCAAACATCAATGTTTACCATTACAGATCAATATTGATCATAATCCCATTTCCGCGAGTAAATTAGAAGTCTATAATCAATGTCCATATAAATACTTCAATCAATATTTATTGAAGATTAGTAATCTTAAAGATGAAAAACTGCAAACAAATGAAATTGGAACTCTGGTTCATGAGGTATTAGAAAAAAATCATCATTACTTTATGAATCATCAGGTGCCCTCTTTTGATCATTTAAAAGAAGATATCCAAACAACTGTCCAAAATTATTTAAATAAAAATTTTCAACCAAAATTTTTATTACCACAAAATCAGTTTTTCATTCAATTGATTCAAGAAGACCTTTATAACACAATTATTGTATTATCTAAACAAATGGAAAAAGGATTATTTCATTTACAATATTGTGAAAAGAAAGTTTATGATCAAATTCAAGACATTGAATTAAAAGGTTTTATTGATCGTGTCGATCAATATGAAGATTATATGAAAGTCATCGATTATAAATCTTCTCAAAAAGAACTGAATCTAGATTTAGCAAGACAAGGTTTTAAAATACAGATGTTATTGTATTTAGAAATGTTATGCCATAACACACAATTGAAAAAAGGAGCTGTTTTGTATTTTAATACGAAGAAAAGATTATTAAAAAGTGAATTGTCTATCTTAGAAAAAGAAAGTAGTGAACACTATTTTCAGTTATATCAGATGGATGGTTATACTGTTGATCAGGTTTATCCAATGATTGATCATGATATGGAAACAGAAAGTTCTGTCATCCAAGTCAAACTCAAAAAAGATCAAACACCAAATCGCTATTCAAAAGTGATCACCAGTCAAGAACTTGATGCTTTGATTCATGATATCATCAAACACATAGAACAGTTATATATGCAAATGAATCAAGGAGATATCCGTATCTATCCAACGAGAAGTGAATCAGGCAATATTGATGCCAAAATCAATCCATGTTCATTTTGTGAATATCGAACACTTTGTAACTTCGATGTTTTTTACAATGAAAAACATTTGATTTCAATAGGAGGTCATGATGAAGAAAGATAAAAGCTTAAATGATGAACAAAATCTAGCAGTCTACAGCCGTGGTAGCTCTATTCTTGTTAGCGCTCCTGCCGGATCTGGGAAAACAAAGATCTTGGTTAATAGAATTATGTCATTAATTGAAGATGATCATATCAATGTCAATGAATTATTAGTATTGACCTTTACCAAGGCAGCTGCTATTGAAATGAAACAAAGACTCGTTGAAGCTCTTGATCAAAGAATACAAAATAGTCAAGATCAACTAAAAGAACATCTGATCAAACAAAAATTATTACTGAATGATGCCTATATTACAAATTTTCATTCATTTTGTAGTGATTTATTAAGTCAATATGGTTATTTGATTCAAATTGATGCCAATTTTCAAATATTAGAAAATCCTGCAGTGATCAAAGCACATATTTTTGATCAATGCCTTGATCAATGGGTCCAACAAAGCGAATTTAAAGATTTTTATCAATCCCATTATGTAGGATATCAATTTGATCAATTGAAAGATATTATCTTTCAATTAGATAATTTATCTCATACAATTTATCATTTTGATGACTATATAAAAGACGTGAAAATGAATTTATATGACCAGATCATTCAAAATCATTCATATCATAATACACCTTTTGAATCTTATTTAAAAAATATATTAATAGAAGCTTATCAAGAAGGATATAATAGCTATTTAAGACTATGTGATTTTTGTCAACAATTTGGTTTATCTTTCTTTTTCGAAAAAACTGCAAAATTTCCAAGTCCACAAGAAACATTGGAAAAATATTATTTAAGTATTGAAACAATGATCAAGCAAGATACACTACTCACCAATAAAAAACCTGTATTAGAAAAATCAAGAAATGCGAGTTTTAAAAATGTAGATGAAAGCATAAAAAAACAATATACTGAATTGTTCGTTCAAGCAAAGAAAACATTTTCTGATATATATGATAAATGTGTTCCCTCATCTATCGATGAACTTTCTCAAATATTAAAAGTCTCTTTTGAATCATTAAAACAATACTTATATTATTTAAAACAATTTCAAAACAAGTATCAACAATATAAACATGATTACCAATATTTAGATTTTAATGATCTCGAACAATATACTTTACAACTATTAGATAAACAATATGGTGTCAGTGAAATTCTTTATCATCAACTTCATGAAATCATGATTGATGAATATCAAGATACAAATGAAATACAAGAAAATTTAATCTTAAAGATTGCTTGTTTTCACAATCCTGAAATTAATCGTTTTATGGTAGGTGATATGAAACAATCTATCTATCGTTTTAGAAAAGCAGATTTGGATATTTTTAATCAAAAATATCTGACTTATGGTAAAGGTAATCACAATCAGCGTATTGATCTCAAATTCAATTATCGTTCTCATAAAATTGTTTTAGATAGCATTAATTATATCTTTAATGCAATTATGGATAGTCGCTATGGTGGATTAGAGTATGATCGTGATCCTCATGCAAAATTAAATTATGATTTTTTAAGAAAAGATAAATGTGAAAGTTTAGAAGCAAAACAACAAAAAATAGAATTGCTGAATCAAGAACATCGTTTTGATACTGAAATCATGTTGGTCTTGAAACCAGAAGAACGATCAGTTGATATGGTCGAATATGAAGCTCTCATGATGGGAAAGAAGATCATTGAAATGGTTGGTCAGCTAGATTTAGATTTCCCTCAAGGTTCTCGCAAAGCTCGTTTGAAAGATATTGTGGTCCTCAGTCGAAATGTAGGAAACTTTATGACTTACAAAAAAGTCTTTGATCGTATTCATATCCCTAATTTAATTGTATTAACAAAAGGATTTTTTGAAAGTCCAGAAATTATTGATTGTTTTTCTTTTTTAAAAGCTATTTCAAATTGTCTTGATGATATTTCTATGATAAGTATCCTCAAAGGAAATTATCAATGGAGTCATTTTGATGAATCGTGGATCTATCTTCATAAGTTAGAAAACATGTCGATGTATGCCTCATTATGTCAAAGTCAAGATAAAGAAGCAATTGAATTTTTAGACTATTACCATGAAATGGTCAACTACAGTCATACACATACTGTCTATGAACTTTTAGAAAAATTTTTACAAGATAGCCAATATGACACTTTTGTCTGTTCATTGTATAATGGACAACAAAGATATGAAAATATTCAGTTATTCTTAGAAATGTTGAAGGAGGATCAAGACCTATCTCTACATCAGATTGTAACGAAAATTGATCAGACAATCAAAGAAAACATTGACTACAAACCAGCAACTCTATGTCAAGATGGAGATGCTGTTGTGTTTATGACAATACATCAATCAAAAGGATTAGAATTTCCTATTGTCTTTGTAAATCAATTGAATCATCAATTTAACTTTGCTGATAGTAAGGCACCTCTTATTCAAGATAAAAAATTAGGAATGATCTTAAATGCCCATGTCAAAACAGATTTAGATGATTACCAAGATGTTGTCATTGAATATCAAAATCCATTAAGGGGTATCTTCTCTTATCTACTGGATAATGAAACAATCAATGAAGAAATGCGTATTTTGTATGTTGCTTTAACACGTGCATCACAAAAATTAATTTTAACGGGTGGTCTCAAATCAATTGATATGATTGATAAATGGCAAAAACAAATTATTGATTATGCTTTAGATGGTCACGAACATCTTCTACCAGCAACAATAAGAAAATCAAACAACATGTTAAATTGGATCATGTTATCTATCATCAGACATCCTGATTTTACGAAACAGTGTGCTGACCTTTCTTTATTTGATGCAAAGATCAGCAATCGTTATGATCTTTCATTTGTCAAAGAAAACGCTGCAAAAATAAGGATATATGAAGAAACAGAATTTTCAGAAAATACAATGCATGCAAAATTCAAAACACATATCATAGATTGCGAAACAATTGATGAATATATATATCCAAAGATTGTCCACACTCAAAACTACGAGACAATCTATCAAAATAATAGCCAATTTCATTATCAATATGATAATGAACTCGATAAAACGATAGCTGTCACATCACTCATTAGTGATGGTGATCGTTATTATCCAGATTTAAGATTTGATGAAGACACTTCAAGTATACAAGCGACTTCACGAGGGACAATCATTCATCGTCTCTTAGAAAAATTACCTTTGGTAAAAAATATGAATCTAACTGAAGAACTCCAACATATTATTGAACAAGAACATTATGACGAAGATATTCAAAAACTTATTTTCAATTATCAAAATCATATTCAAGATTTTCTTGA
>CAMFRJ010000094.1 GCA_945981915.1 uncultured Erysipelotrichaceae bacterium | reverse complement strand
CTACACACTGCATATCGTCGGCAGCGTCAGATGTGTATAAGAGACAGATCATTAAATATATCATTGATCTTAATGGAAAGAATTAATTTATTCATTTCCACTTGCATCACATCAAACTTTTCTTTAACTGCAACACTGCGTGGTTCATCATAAACTTTTCTTTCAATGATATTGGCATTTTGAAATGTTTTACAATTTTGATTGTGTTTTATAATTGAAATCATCTTATCTGGATCAATATTTCCAACAACAAATAACATCATGTTACTTGGATGATAAAATGTTTGATAACACAATTCTAACATATCTTTATAAATACGATTTACTGAATCACAAGTTCCAGCAATATCAACTTTTACTGGATGATTATGATATAAATTTTCAATAGAGCCAAAATAGACACGCCAATCGGGATCATCATCATACATTTTTATTTCTTGACAAATGATTCCTTTTTCTTTTTCTACACTTTCATCTGTAATATCAAGACTTTGAACAAAATCCAATAATAACTCAACGCACTCTTCTTCGTGAGAAGTCGTAGAAAACAAATAGGCTGTCCGACTTGAAGACGTAAAGGCATTACTACTAGCTCCAAGTGAAGCAAATTTATCAGAAGCATCCCCATCTTTCATATCAAACATCTTATGTTCTAAAAAGTGAGCAATTCCATCTTCAACTTTGATCATTTCATTTTGTCCTAATGGGACAAAAGAAGTATCAATTGAGCCAAAACATGTAGAAAACAAACCATATGTTTTTTCAAAACCATATTTAGGTAATAAGTAAACCTCTAAACCATTTTCCATTTTTTCATAATATAAAGTTTCTTTTAAGGTTTGATAATATATCTTTTCCATTACTCATCTCTCCCTTTAAGTAAAAATATGGTATCTAATTTAATGTTTTGGCAGACCTTGATAATATCTTCTTTCGTTACTGCCATCATTTTTTCTAGATATTGTTCATCTGTTTCTTCTTTGTTAGTAATATTTCTATTAAATAAAAGCGATATTTGACTAATTGGTTCATCTTTCGTTTTCATGAATGCGTTTTTTAATGCTAATTTAGCAACTTCAATATCCTTTTGAGAAAATTTCCCTTGTTGCATATTTTCTAGTTGTTCTTGAATTAATAGCTTTACCTTTTCATAGTCTTTACTTTCAATACCAGCAGTAATGACTAAAACACCATTAAAAGCATCATAACTTGATGATATATAATAACAAAGAGATTCTTTTTCTCTGACAACTTTGAATAGTTTTGATTGGCTGACAGCTCCAAATATTGTGTTAAATAGAGCAAAAGAAAAATGATTATCTGAAACAAAATTAGCATCAATTTCATAACCTATATTTAATTTTGCCTGTGTGACATCTTGTTTTTCAATGATCTCATTGATGTATGTTCTGTTATTTTTTAAATTATAAACTGTTTCAAATTGTTGCTCATTTTCAGGAAAAGATAAATATTGATCAAATAATGATACAATAGATTCATCAATTTTACCAACGACATAAATATATTTCTTATCATTTTTTAAGCAATTTAAAAAATAATCATATAATTCCTCATTTGTGATTTGATCAATATCATTAAGATATCCAAACGTACTAATTCCTAGTGACTGGCCTCTTCCAAAATATTCGAAAAGTTTTTCTAAACTATAATTGAATTTGTCATCTTGATTTGAAATAATGCGATCTTTTAATTCTTTTTTCTTCATTTTAAATATTTTCTCATGAAAAGCACCATTTACGACATGAGGACGGTTAAAAATATCATTTAATAATTGAATTTGTTGACTTAAAAGATCTTCTTGATATGGTAGATATTCTTCATTAATACAAACAGAGTTCACATTAATGATATGACTTTTCCCTTTGGTTGATACACTTGTCCCAAATTTCATTCCATATAAATTCTCTAAATGTTGAGATAACTGTTGTGTTGAAGGATATTCCTTTGTTCCTCCAGTTAGCATAAAAGAGAGAAGTGTCCTTTTAGAAACAGTTTCTTTATCTAAATTATTTTGTAATTTTAGTGAAATTGTTATATTTTTAAACTTATCTGTAGGGATCAAATAAAGATGATATCCCTTCATCTTAAAATATTTTTTCATATATCCTCCTTAACTTGACTTACTTATTATACACTTTTCTCCAGAAAATAAAAAATAAAAATTGACAAAGTCTTTATCAAAATCAAAAACTCTGTCAATTTCAGTTCATTATCGTTTTGATTTATCATAAGGAATTCCAGAAGCTTTTGGAGCTGCTGAATTCTTAGATGTAAACGCTAAAAGTATTAATGTTGCTATATAAGGAATCAACTTATAAACAACACTAGGTAAACCTAATGATATGAGAACAGGAATCGTTGTATAAGTATAAGCTAATGTCTTCATGATACCAAAGAATAAGGAAGCGGCGGCAATACGATATGGTTGCCAATTTCCAAATATTAAGATAGCTAAAGCCAAGAAACCATATCCACCAACATCACTATTAAAGACAGATGAAATCGGAATAATATAAATGAGACCACCCATGCCACCTAAAAATCCTGAAAGTAAAACACCAATATAACGATATTTGTATACGTTAATACCAGCTGCATCAGCTGCTTGAGGATTTTCTCCACAGGCACGCAATCTTAATCCAGATTTTGTTTTATATAAGAAGATAGCTGATATAATTAAAATCGCAATACCTAAATATGTCGTTATATAGACTCCTTTAAATAAGATAGGTCCAATAAAAGGAATCTGCGATAATACTGGAATCTCATGAATTCTAAATAAATTTTCAAATGGTACACTAGAATTACCATTGAAGATTAATTTTGCTAAAAACAATCCTAATCCAGGTGCTAACATATTGATCGCAGTTCCTGAAATAGTCTGATCTGCTTTTAAATTGATTGCTGCAAAGGCGTGTAATAAACTAAATAACGCTCCAAAGAGACCAGCAATTAGTAAAGCAAGAACTAAAAGTAATTGTGGATTCATGGCAACCCCATTTGTCTCCATTAAATATATGAAAAATACACCAACAAAGGCTCCGCCAATCATGATCCCTTCTAATGCAATATTAATGACACCACTTCGTTCACTAAACATGCCGCCCAAAGCTACAATTAATAAAGGAATTGCAAAGACTAATGTCTGATTTAATGTATTAACAATTATATTCATTACTCTTGCCCTCCTTTTTCATTTTTTATTTGATTAGATTTAGTTTTGTGATAGCGTTCTAAATAAAGTTTGATCATCAATGCAAAAGAGCTAAAATATATAATGACAGCAGAAATGACATCAATAATTTCTACTGGAATATTGCAAGCCTGCATATAATTGCCACCAACATTAATATATGAAACAAATAATGCAGCTAAGATACAACCTAAAGGACTATTCATACCAAGCAATGCTACGGGGATACCATTAAAACCTTCAGGCAGTAAAACTTCTGCCGTTGTAAAAGCACGTCCTGTACCAGCTATGTAAACGAGGCCACCACCAATACCTGAGAAAAAACCTGCAATTAGCATTGAAATAATAACAATTTTCTTTTCAGACATACCTGCATATTTACTAGCATCTGGATTATAACCACAAGCCTTTAATTCATATCCAAATGTTGTTTTGTTTAAAATAATGTAGGCCAATACACATAATGCAATGGCTATAATAATACCACCATTCACATCAGAACCTCTAAATATTTTATCTAAACCAAATTTTGGTAAAGATATTGCAGAAACTTCGGAACGAGCTCCTGCGGCATCATAGATAAATGCTTTTACACCTTCAATGACTAATAACATACCAATATAATTAAACATAATTCCAGAAATAACGATATTAACATTACGATATGCTTTTAAGAGACCAGGAATAAATGCCCATAAAGCACCAGCAAGTCCTGCTGCAACCAAACAAATAATCCAAAGTACAGAATCTGGAACAGATCCATATAATGTATTTGAAAGTAATAAAGCAACAAAACCACCAACTGTATATTGTCCAGTCGTTCCGATATTAAAATTACCGCATTTAAATGCAAACGCTACCGACAAGCCTGTCATCATAATAGGAATAGCTGAATAAAGAACTTGTCCAGTACTTCTTAATCCTTTATAAAATCCACCACTCATCAAGATACCCATTGCCTTTAATGCTTGGCTAGGATTGGCAATCAAGATAATAACAAACCCAATCAAAAGCCCAATAATAATCGCAATCAAAGAGGCTAAAAGATTTTTTGTTGATTCTTTATTTTTCATAACCTTCACCTCTCTTACTTCCTGACATATAAAGTCCTAATTCTTTTTCATCAATTTCTTTTGGATCTAAATTTCCTACGAGTTCTCCTTCATACATCACTAAGATTCTATCAGAAACATTCATAACCTCATCAAGTTCTAAAGAAACCAATAATACAGCTTTATTATTATCTCGTTGAGAAACAAGTTGTTTATGAATAAATTCAATTGCACCAACATCTAATCCTCTCGTCGGTTGAACTGCAATAAGTAAATCAGCATTTTCTTCTATTTCTCTAGCGATAATAGCTTTTTGTTGATTACCGCCAGACATCCCTCTTGTGATAGATTTCGCACCTTCACCAGAACGTACATCATATTTTCCAATCAATAGATCTGCATTTTGATACATTTTATCAAAATCAATAAAACCATGTTTTTGATATTTTGAATCAAAATATCTTTTTAAAATAAAATTTTCAGCTAAATTATAATCTAAGATCAAACCATGTTTATGTCTATCTTCAGGAATGTGAGAAATTCCTTTTAAACTTCGTTTTCTAATCGGTAAATTTGTAATATCATCACCTTTTAAAAGAATCTGTCCTGAATCATTTTTAATAAGTCCTGCTAAAGCATAGACTAATTCAGATTGTCCATTACCATCAATACCAGCAATACAAACAATTTCGCCTCTTCTAACTTGAAAAGAAACGTCATTTAAAACATTTTTTGAAGCACGTGGTGGTTTATAACATAAGTTTTTGACTTCTAAGACAGTCTCACCTATCTGTGGTTTATTTTTTTCTACGATGAAATTCACCTTTCTGCCAACCATCAATTCAGAAAGTGTTTCCACAGGTGTGGAAGCAACATCAACTGTTTGAATATATTTTCCTTTTCTTAAGATTGTACAACGATGAGCTACAGCTTTTATTTCATTGAGTTTATGAGTAATAAAAATAATTGATTTTCCCTCTTTAATCAGATCTTTCATGATCAACATCAATTCCTCAATTTCTTGAGGAGTCAAAACAGCAGTAGGTTCATCAAAAATAAGAATATTATTGTCTCTAAAAAGCATCTTTAAAATTTCTACTCTTTGTTGCATCCCTACTGTTATATCACTGATAAGAGCATCAGGATCGATATTCAATTTATATTTCTTAGACAAACTTAAAACTTTTTCTCTTGCTTTGTCTTTTTGAATCATACCATTCTTTGTATCTTCCATACCTAAAATAATATTTTCCAATACAGTAAAATTATGTACCAATTTAAAATGTTGATGCACCATACCAATATTATATTTATTAGCATCATTAGGATCATTGATCTGTACAGTTTGTCCATTAATCTTAATTTCACCTTCATCTGGTTGATATAAACCAAATAAGATTGACATTAAAGTAGATTTCCCAGCACCATTTTCACCAAGCAACGCATGAATTTCACCTTGTTTGACTTGTAAGGTCACATTATCGTTAGCTTTGATCCCAGGAAATTCTTTTGTAATATTTAACATTTCTATAGCATATGTCATTCAATATTTCCTCCTATTGCTATAATTATACATTATTTTTATCCTATATAAAATAG
>CAMFRJ010000093.1 GCA_945981915.1 uncultured Erysipelotrichaceae bacterium | reverse complement strand
ATATTATAGTTATTTTTATAAAAAATAACTATAATAGAGGGATAAAATGAAAAATTTAGAAACAAAATTAGAAAAAAAGGTGATTTATCAAGAGACAGATTACTTGTGTCAATATAAAATATCGCATTTATTATCACAAATGGCAGATTTGGCGACAATCAATGCTGTTGCAATTGGTATGTGGGATGAATCTTATAAAGGGAAATATGGCTGGATCTTAACCAAGCAGACCTTAAAATTAAAAAGACCGATTCTTATCGAAGAAGATATTGTCATAAAAACAAGAGCGAAAGGTGGTTCTCGTGTTCAATTTGTAAGAACATATGATGTTGAATGTCAAAACGAAAAGATTGGTGGAGCTTGTTCGTTGTGGACATTGATAGATTTAGAAAACAGACGCATTGTGCGCCCTCAACAAATAGGGATAGAGTTACCAAAAATCATCGATTATGAAAGTTATGTAGAAAAATTCGAACCTGTCATCAATGATATAGAAACGAAAAAAGTCAAAGAAAGACAAGTTTTGTATAACGATGTTGATGTCAATCAACATATGAACAATGCCAAATATATAGAATGGGCCTTGGATTTTATTCCTTATGAATTACATCGAGAATATTTTATTGAACAATTAAGTATGCATTTTAAAAAAGAGATTGCACCACTGACAATGGTCGATATTTATTATGGACAACGAGATAATCAAATGAAGGTGGAATTTAAAATAGATGGGCAAGTCTATTTTGACCTATCAGGAAAATTAAAAAGAAGAAACTAAAGAAGTTTCTTCATGTCTCGATTGACATCACAAACGATGTCAATTTTTTTATGAGTCAAAGGATGTATCAACTGTAAACGATAGGCATGTAAAGCCAAACGATCGATAAGCTTTGTTTGATGACCATACAAAGGGTCTCCTAGGATAGGATGTCCTAAATGTTGTAAATGCACACGAATCTGATGCTTCCTACCAGTGTCAATCAGGCATTCTATTAATGAATAAGTTGACATCGTTTTGATAGTCTTGAAGTGAGTTGTGGCACTTTTGCCATGAGCAGACACCATCATTTTTTGTTTATCGTGACGGTTTTGTCCAATGGCCTGATGAACGGTAAGAGACTCTTGGTTCAAGTGACCTTCAATTAGGGCAAGATAATGTTTTTTTATTTTTTTATCAGCAATCATGTGATCAAAATATGGTTGTAGTAAAGAACATTTACAAAAAATGACCAACCCAGTTGTATCTCTGTCTAAACGATGCAAATAACGGATGGGATAATCTTGTTTGGTTGTTTGATAGTAATAAGCAACATAATTACATAATGTATTGATTCCATCTTTGTTTTCAGGATGGATAATTGTATTTTTTGGCTTATTGACAACACAAAGGATATCGTCTTCATAAACGATTTTCAAAGGATAAGCCTGGGGTTTGAAATCAATGCCACTTTGATAAGCTTGAATTGTCAAAACATCATTTTTTTTAAGATGAGTGTTAATGGAAGTATAGTGACCATTAAGCATATATTCTTTATTTTGTTGTAATAAGTGAATTGTTTTTTTAGATAAATGTATTTGATGAAAAAAATCAAGAAGACTGATATTATCCTCATTTTCATCAAATACGATGACTAACTCTGTCCCTTGTTTTTTATACTTCATAAACTGTTATCTTGATATCTATGGTGATTTCTAATCCTTGTAGAGTGTCTAAAACACCTCTTTTTTCTTTTTTGATATGATAATAATGAGGTGTCATTTTTAAAAGATTCAAAGCATCTTCACGGTGAGAAATATTGACTTTTTTTACAAAATTTTCACTATGTGCTATTTGAAAACCTAAACGAAGATATTGGTCACTTTTGACTTTGATTTCATCATAGATCAATTCTTTAATTTCAATAAGATGATGAGGATTAGCAGTCACATGAATGATATAACCATGTTCTTTTAATATTCTTTTTAATTCATCTTTATTGACAACAGTAAATAAAGCACAAACAAAATCTAAACTATGATCTTGAATAGGAATATTTTTAGAATTTCCGACAATCCATGTAATATCTTTACGATATCTTGTTGCCATATCGATAGCGACCTTAGAAATATCTAGGCCATATACATCACTGCTTAAAAAATGTTCTTTCAGACCTTTAGTATAATAACCTTCACCGCATCCCAAATCTAAAATAGATAGATCATCATGATCTTTGTATGTTTCAATCATTGAAATGACCTGATTTAAAATGGCATCATAATATCCTTGATTCAGATAAGCTTTTCTGGCAACGAGCGAATCTTTACTATCTCCTGGATTATTAGTTGCTTTATCAGGATTTAATAAGAGATTAATATAGCCACGTTTTGATATGTCATAACAATGATTGTTGGGACATTTGTATGTTTTGTTTTCTAAATGTAATGGTAAATGACATTTTGGACATGCTAGCTTTTGCATAATTTCACCTCGAGTGTTATTATAACATAAATGTATGAGGTGGTGGAATAATGATTGTCATGATACTACTTTTTGCTTTGATATTATTGATAGGGTGTTATGTTTTTTATCATGTTTATCGTGTCATACATATGAGACGTTATAAAAAGACATTGTGTTTTGTTGTCACATGTCTTATTTTCTTGCTCGTTTGTCTCTTTCGGGTGGCATTAGGCATTTTTGTTCATCTGTTGGTAGGTTTAGTGATAGGGGATTTGGTGACATGGGTATGTCATCAAACAAAATATAAAGTATATGTGCAAACAGAAGTAATAGCCTTGATTATTGGAAGTTTGCTTACGGGATATGGTTACTATAATATGAATTGTCTGCAATATACACAATATAATATTGCTGTAAGTAAACAATGTGAAGAGAAAAGGTTATTAGCTGTCAGTGATCTTCATTTATCAACAGGTGTCTGTTTAGATGATCTACAAGAAATAAGTCAAAAAGCCAAAGTGAGAAAGGTTGATATGATCTTTATTTTAGGGGATCTTTTTGATGAGGGGACCGATGAAAGTGAAGCAAAAGAAGCTATCCAATTTTTTGATGCACTGGCACAAGATATTCCTACTTATTATGTTGTGGGGAATCATGATGGATATCAAGGAAGACGTTCTTATCAAGAAGGCTTATTGAAGGCTCTAGATGAAAGCCATGTTGTTTTTTTGAAGGATGATGTTATTTTTACTCAAGGAATAACGCTGATTGGACGTTTAGATGAGTCGTATCAAAGACAAGATACTTCTACTTTACTGAAAGGTGTTGATAAAAGTCAACCTATCATTCTTTTAGATCATCAGCCTAAACAGATATCCAATAATGCTACTTTAGGGATTGATTTACAGATTTCCGGTCATACACATAATGGACAGGTATGGCCATTTGGCTCGCTTTGTCGTCTTTTACGTATTAATGAGGTTGAATATGGACATGTTTTACAAGATGGAATGGATGTGGTTGTTTCTTCTGGAATGGGATCATGGGGATTTCCATTCAAAAGCCAAGGAAAAAGTGAAATGGTTGAAATCAATTTAAAACAGGGATAAAATGAAGTCGAACATAAACAGGAAAAGGAGAGGATCGTTCGTGTTTTTTAGAAGAAAACAAAAAATAGATTTAGATACGCAATTTAAAGAACTCTACAAAGAAACGAATAAAATAACTGCCGATGCAGGAAATGAACTTGACTTTACAATTAAATATTCTCAATTGATGCTTGCTTGTCGAAAATATGATCAATTACTTCAATTAATAGATCAGGGTGCGCATTTTGATAAAGCTTATTTTGCTTCTCTTAAAGAAAGTGTAGAAAAAGAAGCGAAGAGGGTGAAAGGACTTATTGATGAAGATTAAACCATATAAAAAAGATTTTGATTATACGTATACTTTAGGCGTTTTTGAAACGATTGAACTATTAAAAAATAGACCTGATCTGGTTTTAAGGGTCTATATCAAAAGTAATTCATATAAAAATTCAGGAATCAAGATTATTGATGATATTTGTCGAACAAAACATATTGAATTGATTGAAAGTGATCACACAATTCAAAAATTATCTAAAAAAGACAACTGTTTTGCACTAGCAATCATTAAAAAATACCAAATGACTTTACAGGAAGGCAATCATGTTGTTTTGGTCAACCCAGGAGATATGGGCAATATGGGAACGATCATGAGAACTATGTTAGGATTTAATTATTTTAATTTGGCTATTATTAGACCAGGTGTTGATATTTTTGATCCGCGTGTTTTGCGTGCTTCAATGGGAGCAATCTTTCATTTAAATATAGAATATTTCGATTGCTTTGATGATTATTTAAAAAGATATGCTCATCATCATATTTTCCCTTTAATGTTAAAAGGTGCTAAAAATATTCATCAGATAGAAAATGATCATCATTTTCATTCTTTGGTTTTTGGTAATGAAAGTAGCGGCTTACCCGATGAATATTTAAATTATGGGCAAAGCGTATTTATTCCGCACAGTCATCATATTGATTCATTAAATTTATCTATGGCACTAGGAATTACTTTGGCTCATTTTTCAAAAGATGATTTTAAAGAACAAACTGTATTATAATGGAGGAAATGGAAATGTTTAATTTTGATGAGGTTATTGATAGAAAAGGTACGAATTGTGCGAAATGGGATACAATTGAAGAAAATCACAAACCTGCTGATGTTTTGCCAATGTGGGTTGCTGATATGGATTTTAAATCACCACATAAGATAGAAGAAGCTCTTCAAAAAAGAGTACAACAAGGTGTTTATGGCTATTCTATTATTCCTGATGAATATTTAGAAGCTGTTATTTCTTGGATGAAAAGAAGACATGATTTTGATGTCGATAAATCGTGGCTCGTTCCTACTCCAGGTGTTGTGACTGCTTTAAAAATTTGTGTTAATGCTTTTACGAAAGAAGGAGATAGCATTATTATTAATAAACCGGTCTATTATCCTTTTGATGCCTCGATTATTTTAAATCATAGACATGTTGTAGAAAATCCAATGGTTTTAAAAGATGGACACTATGAAATGGATTACGAAGCTTTTGAACAAGCTATTGTTGATCATGATGTCAAAATGTTTATTTTATGTAATCCATATAATCCAATTGGAAAAGTTTGGAAAGAAGAAGAACTCAAAAAAATTGGAATCATTTGTCAAAAACATCATGTTATGGTAGTGGCGGATGAAATACATCAAGATTTTGTTTATAGAGATCATGTACATATACCTTTTTATAATGTTGATGAAACATTCAAAGATTTTTCGATTATATTAACAGCACCAAGTAAGACGTTTAATTTGGCGGGTTTACAAACATCTAATATCATTATCGCTAATGAATCATTAAGACAAGCCTATCAAGAAACAATGAATAAATGTGGTGTTAATGCACCGAACTTTTTAGGAATCATTGCTTGCCAATGTGCATATAATGAATGTGAATTATGGGTAGATGAAATGTTGGAATATGTATATGACAATTTTATGTATTTCGATGACTTTTTAAAAAATAATTTGCCACATATTCATTTGATAGAACCTGAAGGTTTATATTTAGCTTGGGTTGATTTTAGAGAATGTGGTCTTTTACAAGATGAATTAGAAAAAGTAATGTTGGAAAAAGCTGGACTATGGTTAGATGAAGGATATATTTTTGGAACCGGTGGGGAAGGTTTTGAAAGGTTTAATTTAGCTGTTCCAAGAAGTACAGTGGAAGATGCTTGTCAAAGATTGTTAAAAGCTTTCCAAAAATAGTAAAAAAGAGGATTTTGTAGTAAATGATAAAATATTATCAAAATAATAATAAAATATTGAAAAATAAATCTGGATATATTATAACTGTCTCTTATACACATCTGA
>CAMFRJ010000092.1 GCA_945981915.1 uncultured Erysipelotrichaceae bacterium | reverse complement strand
TCATCACCATGATGAAGAATGTGAATGTGGTCATCATCACCATCATCATGCCGATGAAGTCTTTAATAGTATTGGTTTTACAACAATTAAAAAATATAACAAAGACGAACTACATCAGATATTAACACAATTGAGCCAACAACAAGTTTTAAGGGCAAAAGGATTTGTTGATAGTGGAGATGATGACTGGTGGTATTTTGATTTGGTTCCTGAAGAATTTGAAATTCGTACAGGCAAACCAATGTTTACTGGGCAAATCTGTGTTATTGGAAAAGATGTTGATGAAAAAACTGTGAAAGATTTATTTTTAGGTAATGCAAATGAATAATCAATTACAGACAAGAGTTTATTTATTTACTGGATTTTTAGAAAGTGGTAAAACATCTTTCATCCAAGATACCATTTTAAACCAAGGTTTTGGAGATGATGAAAAAACATTGATCATCGCAACTGAAGATGGTGAAGAAAGCTATGATAGAAAAGCTTTACAAAAAGAAAATACTGAAGTTATCTTTATTGATAATGAAGTTGATATGTCTTATGAATATCTGCTTCATCTTCATCAACAATATAAACCAACACAAGTGATGGTTGAATATAATGGTATGTGGGATCCAACAAGATTTATTAATGAATTTTGTCCAGAACAATGGCAAGTTGTTCAAATATTAACAACAATTAATGCTGATACATTTGATCTTTATTACAACAACATGAGAAGTCAATTTGTTTTTCAAGTGACTGGTAGTGATTTAGTCATCATCAATCGTTGTGATGAAAAAACAAAAAAATATCCTATTCGTGGTAGCATCAAATCTTTAAATCCAATGTGTCAGATCATCTATGAAAATAAAGAAAGACGTATTGAAGACTTGACAGTCAATGATCTTCCTTATGATTTGAAAGATGATTATATTGAAATTAGTGACATAGATTATGGAATCTTTTGTATGCATATCATGGAAAATCCTGCAATCTATGAAAATAAAACAATTAAGATCAAAGGAAAAGTCATTGGTCGTGATAAATTGTTGAAAAATGGTTTTGTTTTAGGAAGAGAAGCCATGGTTTGTTGTAGTGAAGATATGCAGTTATTAGGACTTGTATGTGTCAGTGAATATGCTCAAAAACTGATTAAGGACGAATGGATCATTGTTGAAGGAACAATTGCTTTAGAATATGATGAAACTGTTCAAAACGATATTCCTATCTTATATGTTGATCATTTAGAAGGAACTGTTCCTTTAAAAAATGAATATGTAACATTTGATTAAACCTCATGATATGATCATGAGGTTTTTAGATATTCTATTTGAACTTATAGGTTGTTTCATGTATAATAATGTGGCAAAAAGAGGTGATGAAATGGAAGATTTTTGGTATGAGTTAAAACATGTCTGTAAACAAAGTGGTGCTAGATATGGTATTTTACATACACCTCATGGTGATGTAGAAACACCAATGTTTATGCCAGTAGGTACACTAGCAACAGTCAAAGGAATAGCTCCTGAAATGTTAAAAGAAATGGGTTCACAAGTCATTTTAGCCAATACTTATCATTTATGGTTAAGACCAGGTGAGGACATTGTGGCTAAAGCCGGTGGCTTACATAAATTTATGAACTATGATGGTCCAATGTTAACAGATAGTGGTGGTTTTCAAGTGTTTTCTTTAGGAAAAACAAGAAAGATCAAAGAAGACGGTGTTTATTTTAAAAGTATCATCGATGGCAAGTCATTGTTTTTATCTCCTGAAAAAGCCATTGATATTCAAAACAAATTAGGTGCTGATATTATTATGTCATTGGATGAATGCGCTCCTTATCCAGCAACCTATGACTATATGAAAAATAGTGTAGAAAGAACCATTCGTTGGGCCAAGAGAGGAAAAGAAGCTCATCATAATGAAAAGCAGGCTTTATTTGGTATTGTACAAGGTGGAGAATTTCCTGAATTAAGAGAAGCGTGTGCAAAAGCACTCGTTGAAATGGATTTCCCTGGTTATTCTATTGGTGGAACTAGCGTAGGAGAGCCAAAAGATGTGATGTATCAAATGGTTGAAGATGCAGTAAAATGGCTTCCTGAAGATAAACCTCGTTATTTAATGGGAGTTGGAAATCCAATTGATCTCATTGAAACAGCTATTCGAGGTATTGATATGTATGATTGTGTTTTACCAACAAGAGTGGCTAGACATGGAGCTTTAATGACACATAGTGGCAGAATTAACATTAACAATGAAAAATATAAAGAAGATTTTACTCCTATTGACCTTGAATGTGATTGTTATACATGTCGAAACTATACAAAAGCTTATTTAAGACATCTTCATAAAGCTGATGAATTATTTGGAAAATCATTGTTGTCTATTCATAATGTCAGATTTTTATTACAGCTTTCAGAAGATATTAGAGAAGCTATTCGTCAAGACAGATTATTAGATTTTAAAGAAGAATTTTTAAACAAATATGGTAGAGATGTTTATAAGAGGGCTTTTTAAATGAAACTAAGTGAATTTGATTTTGATTTACCAGAAGAATTGATTGCACAGCATCCTGTTAAACAAAGGGATACGTCAAGATTGATGGTCGTTAATAGAAAAAATAAAACAATTGAACATAAACACTTTTATGATATTATAGATTATCTTCAACCAGGTGATGTTCTAGTAAGAAATAATACAAAAGTGATTCCCGCAAGATTATTTGGTATTAAAGAAGAAACTCAAGGCCATGTAGAAGTCTTGTTATTAAAAGAGTTAAAAAAGGATACTTGGGAATGTCTTTGTGGTAATGCCAGAATTGTGAAAATGAATACTGTGATTACTTTTGGTGATGGTCTTTTAAAAGCCAAATGTATTGAAATAAAAGAGGAAGGTATTCGTGTTTTTAAGATGAGCTATGAAGGAATTTTCTATGAAATATTGGATCAATTAGGAACAATGCCTTTACCTCCTTATATAAAAGAAAAGTTGGAAGATCAAAACAGATACCAGACAGTCTATGCTAAGATTGAAGGCAGTGCTGCTGCTCCAACAGCAGGTTTACATTTTACGGATGAAATCAATCAGAAAATTATTAACAAAGGTGTTAAAATCTTAGATATTTGCCTTCATGTAGGTTTAGGAACTTTTAGACCCGTCAAAGTAGACAATGTTTTAGAACATCATATGCATAGTGAATTTTATATGATCAATGAAGAAACTGCTACTTTATTAAATCAGGCCAAAAAAGAAGGCAGAAGAATCATTGCAGTAGGTACAACTTCTACAAGAACTCTAGAAGCAAATATGCAAAAATATGGAGAGTTTAAAGCAACAAGTGAAAGTACTGATATCTTTATTTATCCAGGATATGAATTTAAAGCAATTGATTGTTTGATCACAAATTTCCATTTACCTAAATCAACATTATTAATGCTCATTAGTGCATTTGCTTCAAAAGATCTTATTTTTGAAGCTTATCATAAAGCCATTGAAGAAAGGTATCGCTTCTTTAGTTTTGGCGATAGTATGCTTATATTATAATGAAGATTAATTATGACTTAAAATTCAAAGAAGAATTAAAAAAAATAAAAGGGACAAGACCTACATTGTTGTTACATGTCTGTTGTGCCCCTTGTAGTGGTCATGTCTTAAAGGAAATATGTGAACAATTTGATATAACAATCTATTATTCTAATTCTAATATCTATCCTCAAGAAGAATATCAAAGAAGATTTCAGGAATTAAAAGATTTTATTGTTCGCTTTAATAAAGATTATCATCAAGACATTCAAATTGTTGAACAACCTTATGAACCAACCATCTTTATGGCAGATATTTCATTGCTTAAAGATGAACCTGAAGGTGGTATGCGCTGTTATATGTGTTATAGAAAACGTATGGATGATGCACATCGCTTTGCTTCCGTCAATCATTTTGATTATTGGACAACTGTTTTAAGTGTATCTCCACATAAAAATAGTCAATGGATCAATGAAATTGGTGCAAGTTTTAAAAATGATAAAACGAATTTTTTATATTGTGATTTCAAAAAGAACAATGGTTATTTAAAATCTGTTCAATTTGCACAACAATATCATTTATATCGACAGAATTACTGTGGCTGTATGTATTCATATAGAGATATGTTACAAAGAGAAAAGAATAAAGAACATAATTAAAGGTGTATTATTGATACACCTTTTCATTTGACATAGATTTGAATATTCCTGTTTTGCTAAGTGCCGCAAGCAAAATACCTGACAAGATTGCACCTCCTGCAGTAGAGACAAAAAATGGGAGAATATAAGCATAAAAAGCAACTGTTCCCGCATCAACACCCATCAATAATACTGCAATTGGATAAGCACATAACCCTCCTAAAATCGATGTTCCAAAGACTTCAGCTAATAAAGTCATCACAATATTTTTTGATTTCCAATATGTCATCCCACATAAAAGTGCCCCAAAAATACTACCTGGAAAAGCCATTAAAGATCCTAACCCTAAAAGATTACGAATAAGACTGGCTACAAAAGCAACCGCTACACCGTACCATGGTCCTAATGTTACGGCACAAATAATATTGACCATATGTTGAATTGGTGCACATTTACTTGCAAAAACCGGAAAAGAAAATAAACTTCCTACAACAGCAATCGCACATAAAAGACTTGCTAGACATAATTTTTTTGTTTGATTTGTTTTCATTTTTAAAATCTCCTTTGAAATTCATTGGAAACGACAATAACAGCGTCATTTCCAATCAATATTGAAAATAGTCGGTCGAAACTTATTGGTTTCCTCTCACGCCGGAACACGGCTTCCCATCGCTGTTATACAAGACACAAGGCGCTCCCCTTTGCCCGCTCATTACACTAAGAGATTGTCGTTTTCACTCCCTTCAAAGACATAAAAAAACGGAATACCTGAAATGATAATTCCGTTTCAATGTTTCTGACATCCCTACGTTGGCATTATCCAAATCAGGTTATCGGTCGAAGATCATATCTTCCTCTCAGCCTGTCATACAAGCTCCCGTTTACAAAATACATCATACTCCTCTTTTTTCTTTTATGCAAGTTGATTCTTTACGATCACAAAGCTAACACCACCATCTTTATTGATAGCTTCTACATGATATCCATACATTGTCACTGTTTTATAGACAATCGATAATCCTAGTCCAAACTGTCCTTTATTCCCTGTTTCATATGGTTGAAATAAAAGCTTTGCATCTTTGACATCAATGGGTTCTCCATCATTGTATATTTCTAATACCTGATCTCTTAAAGTAATCTTAATGACGTTTTTTACATAACGTGATGCATTATCAATAATATTTTCAATACAAATACGCCAATGTTCTTCTTTTCCAACAAAAATAACATCATCAAGATCACTGATAATACTGATATGATCATGAACATTATTTAACTGTAAAATAATGTGTTCTATCAATGGTTTCATATGACAAACATCATCATTGACTTGCCCACTTAAATAATCTAAACGATTCAAATATAATAAACTTCTTACTTTTTTTTCTAAACGATTACTATTTTCAATAATAACATCTAAAGAAGCATCTTTATCACCATAAGGATAAACATCATCTTTGATACTTTGTGCATAAGATTGAATAATTGAAATAGGTGTTTTCAAATCATGAGAAATATTATGAATCATTTCTTCTTTAATTTGATTTTGTTTATCTAATTCTTCTTTCATCTCTACTAAAGAAGAAGATAAGATTCCTATCTCATCTTTCCTATCAATGTTGATAGAAGACTGTTTGTCCTCTTTAATATCATCAATATACTTTTTAATAGCTTTTAATGGTTTGATCAAAGACGTCACCCAAATAAAGAGAATGATCGCTAATAACAAGAA
>CAMFRJ010000091.1 GCA_945981915.1 uncultured Erysipelotrichaceae bacterium | reverse complement strand
TACACACTGCATATCGTCGGCAGCGTCAGATGTGTATAAGAGACAGATCAAGATATTGTTCAATTTCTTGATTACTTAATTGGCGAAAAATAACAGTTGTCTGATCACAAAATGTGATTTCCTGATTACCATCAATAATACATACAGCAGACATTACGATTTGTTGATGACCAGAAAGCTTTTTTAACATGACTCTAGCTTCTTGTCTATCTTTTGGTTTCCCTAGCATTTGTTGTTGATATGTAACCATAGTATCTCCTGAAATGATCATATGATCAGGATACTTTTGTTTCAATGGTCTAGCTTTTTGTAAAGCAACATTTTCTAAACGTTTTGAAAGTGTTAGATTTTTATCTAATATTTCCTCAGTTTTAACATAGTCAACAATATAATCTAAACCATAGTGATCAAATAGTTCTTTTCTTCTTGGAGAACTACTTGCCAAAATAATTTTATTCTTTGTTTTCATCCGTTTCTGTTTTCACTTCTTTTTTTATCGGTTTAGGTTGTAAAGCTTTTCTTGAAACATTGACCTTACCTTTTTCATCAACTTTTGTAACTTTAACCTTAATGTTATCTCCTACTTTACAGACATCAGATAATTTATTTGTTCTTTCATAAGCCCAATCTGAAATATGCAAGAAACCATCAGTTCCTTCAAACAACGTCACAAATGCATAATTGTCATTAACTCTAGCTACAGTTGCATCATATATTTCTCCAACTTGGGCTTTTTTAACAATTCTTTCAATTAAGGATACTGCAATATTAATTGCCTCTTGATCACTATGGTAGATGACAACTGTACCATCTTGTTCAATATCAATTTTCACATCATGTGATTTTTCAATAATTTCGTTAATTGTTTCTCCACCACGACCAATAACATCTCTAATTTGATCAGGATCAATATGCATCGTATAAACTTTTGGCGCATATTGAGATAATTCTTCTCTTGGTTTTTCAATTGCACCTAACATGCAATCCATAATTTGTGCTCTGGCAACTTTTGCCTGTGCTAATGCTTCTTGTAATATTTCTTTAGTAATTCCATCAATCTTAATATCCATTTGTAAAGCACAAATACCATTTTTTGTACCTGCAACTTTAAAATCCATATCACCTAAATGATCTTCCATACCTTGGATATCTGTTAAAATCGTATAATCTTCACCTTTTTTGACTAATCCCATAGCTACTCCAGAAACTGGATTTGAAATAGGTACACCAGCAGCCATTAAAGCCATTGAAGAAGCACAGATTGAAGCTTGCGAACTTGAACCATTAGATTCTAAGACTTCTGATACAACACGAATTGTATATGGAAAATCTTTTTCACTTGGAATAACTTGAGCAAGTGCTCTTTCACCTAAAGCACCATGACCAATTTCTCTACGCCCAGGAGCTCCCATTCTACCAACTTCACCAACAGAATAAGGTGGGAAGTTATAATGATGCATGAATCGTTTTTGATCTTCTAATCCTAAACCATCAATTTTTTGCACTTCTCCCATTGCACCTAAAGTACAAACTGATAAGACTTGTGTTTCTCCTCTTGTAAATAAAGCAGAACCATGAACTCTAGGCAATAAATCAACTTGTGCATTTAAAGGTCGAATTTCGTCAATCTTGCGTCCATCAGGTCTCACTTTTTCTTCAGTAATTAAACGTCTGACTTCATTTTTTTCTAAATCATGTAAGATGATACCAACCTGTTTTAAAACAGCAGCCTTTGTTTCTTCATCTTCATATTCTTTTTCTTCATATTGTTTTGTAACTCTATCCATTATTTCATCAATAGCAGCGTATCTTTCTAACTTACCTGGAATAGAGACAGCAGCTACCATTTCATCATTACAAAGATCACTGATTTCTTTAACTAGATCTTCATCTAATTCAAATAAAGGAATTTCGATTTTTTCTTTGCCACATGCTTCAACAACTTTTTCTTCAAATGAGATTAATTCTTTGATTGCTTCATGACCAAATAATAAGGCATTAAGCATTGTGTCTTCATCAACTTCTTTAGCATCGGCTTCAACCATATTAATGGCATCCTTTGTTCCGGCAACTTCAAGATTAATTAAACTTTTTTCCATAGCTTCAGGTCCAGCATTGATTGTAAACTCTCCGTCAATCAATCCAACATTGACCCCTGCAATTGGACCATTAAACGGAATATCAGAAACACATAATGCAAGTGATGCCCCTAACATAGCTGCCATTTCTGGAGACGCTTGTTGATCTACCGATAAAACAGTATTGACAACTTGTACTTCATTTCTAAAACCATCCGCAAATAATGGTCGAATTGGTCTATCAATCATTCTTGCAGTTAAAGTTCCATGTTCACTAGGACGCCCTTCTCTTTTTAAGAATCCTCCAGGAATTTTTCCTACAGAATATAATTTTTCTTCATATGTAACTGTTAATGGAAAGAAATCAACCATTTTTGGTTCTTTACCAGCAACAGCTGTTGATAAGATGACTGTATCATCGTATCTCACTAAAACACTTCCATTAGCTTGTTTTGCTAATTCACCCACTTCTACTGTCAGATTTTTCCCGTAAAAATCTGTACTAAACACTTGTTTACTCATCTTTTCTTCTCCTCTTAATTACCGCTTAATTATAGCATAAAAAGATTTGTTTTAAAAACATTTTCTTATGTTATTCATGACAAATAAATGTTATAATATTTTTTGAGGTGATTTTAATGAATGAAAATGAATTAAAAAGTATTGAAAGATACTTTCATAAATTTAATGAAGATCCTTCTTCATTTAATGATTTTGAAGCTAATGATTTTATTAAATTATTAAAAAGTAACGAAAGAAATGATGATGCTATTGAAGTTGGGAAAACTTTTTTATCAGTTGCTCCTGAACTTAAAGGTTATATCAATCAATATGGATATGCTTTATACAATAAATATATCAATATTGATGATGAAAAGATCAAAGAAAAAGAAACTCTTTTCTTTGATATATTAGATGAGATATTGGATTTATGTAAACAGGAAAAATATTCACCTGTTGAAGCAACTATCAATAGAGCAATCAAATACGCTCTTAACCAAAACCCTATCAATTATGAATTGATCATAAAAATGTCAGATAAATTAGATTTCCATAAATTATCTGATAAACCTTTTATTACTAAAGATGGACGTGAATTTGAATCATATAAAGAAAGATATTTTAGATTGAAAGTTAGAGCACTCTATGAAACAAAAAATTATCGTACATGTGTAGAATGTGCAAATCATGCAGTTGCAGTTAATCTAAAATGGCATTATAACGCTTTACAATGGATCAAATATTATCGTGGTTGTGCTTTATTAGAATTAGAACAATATGATGAAGCAAATAGAGAATTTATTTCTTTACATAACAGAATTAAAGGTGTCAATTTTTATGAAGTATTATATCGTACAAATGTGAAGATGAATAAGGAAAAAGAAGCTAATGCTTATTTACTTTATGAATTCTTTGAAAATGGTTATGATTTCTCATTACTTCCTTTATATTTAAGATTAAAAGAAGCAACTGATGCAACACAAGAACAACTTTTAATCAAAGTAGTTGATTCATTTATCAAAAAGCTTTGTGATGAAAATCATGAATCTTGTACTCTGGCAGTTGCTGATAAATATCAAAACAAAAATGCAAGTCAAATATATGATGATATGTATGATTTGATTATGTCTCATTTAAACAAATATGTTGAAAGAAAATCAGGAAAGATCATATATTATAATGAAGCGAGTGAATTTGGTAATATCTCTGTTTATGATCACGATCCAATTTTCTTTAGACAAAGTGATTTTGTCTATGATGAAGAAGTTGAAAGAAATATTCGTGTTGATTATACAGTTTTACCAACATATGATATCAAAAAACAACGTATAACTGAAAAAGCGATTTTAATCACTATTGATAATAGTGATTATGATTATGTCAATAGATAAACTAAAAAAGAGCAAAAACTCAATGTCATTAAATGAAAATGACATTGAGCTTAGCTCTTTTTTTTGTGAGAAATGCCTATGTTTTATGACATAGAACTCATAGATTAAAGATAGAGGAGGTTCTATGTTTGATCTATTAAAAATGAATTTGGTTTTATTAGTCTTTTTTATGGCTTTATTCAATTGGGCAATGACTTTTTTAGGCTCAGCTTTGGTCTATTTTGTAAGGAAAGAAAGTCAAAAACTAATTAGTGTCGCTTTAGGAATGTCAGCTGGAATCATGATAGCTGCATCATTCTTTTCACTACTTCTACCTGCTGTATCACAACTTTCACATCATAAAATACAATTATTGACTATTCCGATTAGTTTCTTTATAGGCGGTATTTTTTTACGATTATGTGATAAATATTTGCCACATGAACATTTATTATCACATGAAATTGAAGGTCCTAACGCTGCTCTTTCAAAGAATAAACTACTCTTATTAGCAATGACACTACACAATATTCCAGAAGGTTTAGCAGTCGGAATAGCTTTTGCAAGTGGTCAAAGTCATTTACTTGCAGCAATTATCTTATCTGTAGGAATCGGTATTCAAAACTTTCCAGAAGGGACTGCTATATCTTTGCCCCTTCACAAAAATGGTATATCAAAATTTAAAGCCATGATGTACGGTCAGTTTTCCGCTTTAGTAGAAGTTCCTAGTGCTTTGATTGGCTTTCTTTTTGCTACCTTCTTTCATAACATTCTTCCTTTTGCACTTAGTTTTGCAGCAGGCGCAATGATGTTTGTTTGCATTGAAGAATTGATTCCAGAAGCCAACGCCACCAAAGAAATTGATACTGGCACAATGAGCTTTATGATAGGTTTTATTATCATGATGACCTTAGATATTATTTTTGGATAGCTACCTCACAGTAGCTATTTTTTAATAATATAGAGTCCCTCTTTTTCCTTGACACAATACAAAACATCGTGATAATGCTTGACATGATGTTTTTTTAGTTCTTTCATTAGCCAATTTTTATCTTTACCCATTAGTTTTAAAGCTTCTTCATTGATATTTCCATCACTAATAATAGCATCAGGCAGTTCTGTTATACTGTCTTGTTTTTCAATGATTGATAAAGAACCATTTGTTTCTAATACCGCATAAGCAACTTTTGAAACACTATCAATATTGTGAACACGCAAATGATGACAAAGATCGTCTATACTATATCTTAATTTCTTCATTGATTGATATTGTATTTTTCCATTTAAAATAATATAGCAAGGTCTTCCTTCAAAAATATCTCTCATTTTTTTAGAATGAATAGTAATGAAAGATTCTATTCTATCTAAAACAATAAGAGTGATTGTTGCAATCACACTATCTGCAACTGTCAAATCTTTTGTATCTAATGACATTGTCATTATTTCTGAAATAATCAAAAAAACCACAAAATCAAAGACATTTAACTGACTAAATTCCTTTTTCCCAAATAACCTTAAAAGCACAGTCAAATATATATAAATAAAAACACATAAAATAAAAGTACGTAACATATTTCTCCGTTCTATTAACTGTTTTTTTTAATATCTTATATTAGGAGGTATTTATGAAAAAACAGTTAATTCCATATTTAAAAACATATTTATTGATTATGATTTCTTATTTTATTATTAGTTTAATTATAGCCCTTTTATGTACCGTTATACAAATATCATCATTTATTTATCAAACTATCATTCACCTGAGCAGTTATTTGATTTTAATCATATCATGTCTATTTCTGTTTAAATTAGAAAAAAACAGTCCTCTCATCCATGGTTTTGTTTATTCAACTAGCTATCTAGTCATATCTTTTATCTTTCATATCAATTCTCTATCTTGGTCTATTCTCATCAAACCATTACTTATTATTCTGT
>CAMFRJ010000090.1 GCA_945981915.1 uncultured Erysipelotrichaceae bacterium | reverse complement strand
GTGACAACAACAACACATAAAACATTAAGAGGACCACGTGGTGGTGTCATCATGTGTAAAAAAGAATTTGCAGCTGATATTGATAGAGCAGTCTTTCCAGGAATGCAAGGTGGGCCATTGATGCACATTATTGCTGCAAAGGCACAATGTTTCTATGAAGTACAACAACCAGAATTTAAAGAATATGCAAAACAAATTATTAAAAATGCCAAAGCAATGGAAAAAACATTCAAAGAAGAAGGCTTTAGATTAGTAGCTGATGGAACAGATAATCATTTGTTGTTAATTGATGTCAAAGCAAGCTGTGGTATTTCAGGAAAGAAAGCACAACGTTTATTAGATGAAATCAATATTACAGCTAATAAAAATGCAATTCCATTTGATACAGAAAAACCATTTAAAGCTTCAGGTATTCGTGTAGGAACACCTGCGATGACAACAAAAGGCTTCAAAGAAGAAGATTTTGAAGAAGTGGCAAGAATTATTGCTTATCGTTTAAAAAATGAAGAAACAGAAGAAGTCAAACAAGATTGTTTAAAACGTGTCAAAAAATTGACTGACAAAGTCACAATGTATCAAGATATTAAATATATTTAGAGGATGGACATATGGCAACTTATATTTTCAATCATGCTTTAATAGAACACAAATTAACATTGATGAGAGATCAACAAGCATCAACGCTCGTTTTTAAACAAAATCTAGATGATATCGCAAAATTAATGGCTTATGAGATCACTAGAGATTTGCCATTAAAAGATAAAGATATCATCACACCACTATGTCCGATGACAGGAAAAGAATTAGCCAATGATATTGTGCTGGTTCCTATTTTAAGAGCAGGTTTAGGATTATTAGATGGTTTTAGAGATATCATCAAAGAAGCAAAAGTTGGTTTTTTAGGAATGCAAAGAAATGAAGAAACATTGCAACCTGAAGAATATTATGCTAAACTGCCTCAAAACATAGAAAACGATCATGTCATCATCATTGATCCTATGTTAGCAACCGGAGGAAGTGCCTTAGCAGCAATTGAAAGCCTAAAGAAAAAGGGCGCTCAACATATTGTGTTAGCTTGTTTGATTGGCGCACCTGAAGGTGTGAAAATCATTGAAGATCATTATCCAGATGTTGATCTCTATCTAGCACATTTAGATGATCATCTTAATGAAAAAGGTTATATTGTTCCTGGTTTAGGAGATGCAGGTGATCGCTTATTTGGCACAAATGAATGATAAACAAAAACTCATCAAAGATTTGATTTTTGGTTTCACATTAGCAGGAGAAGTGATAGGAACGTTTGTAGGTGCCATTATCATCGGTTTATATCTAGATGATGTATTATCTACTCAACCGATACTCACTTTTCTGTTACTGATTCTGGCTTTTATTCAAATCATTTATATTTTACTAAAGGCAGGAAAAAGATGAACGAAAAAACGGTTTTAAAACAATCAGTGATACTCTTTATCATTGGCTTTATCATTTTTTCTATTGTTGGTATTGGATTAAAAAATATAAGTTACCCACTAGGTTTTTTGTTAGGTTATATATTTAATACGATTGTCTTTTATGTTATTATATTCACATCGGATATGATCTTAAACTTAAAGAAATCGACAAGTTTAATTATCTTGATGAATATAGGAAAATTGGTCATTTATGCTATCGGTTTTCTCTTCGCTATATTCTTTCCGGATATATTCAATATCATTGGTGTGTTTTTTGGATATATGATAACAAAATTCAGTATTATTATTGGCAATTATGTCTCTAATAGGAGGTGAAAAAAATGGGTGAAATTCAAGTTGAACTTATCTTTTCGTTAATTATTTCAACTGTTTTGGCAATCTTTTTTATCTACGCAGGTAAAAAAGTCAAAGCAGCTGATCCAACAGCGAGACCAAAAGGTGTTGTCCTTGTTGTTGAAACAGGCGTGAGTGCTATTTATAATTACATGAAAAGTATTATGCCAAAAAAGTTTGAAAAGAACTATTATCCATACTTTGCAATGCTGTTTTTATGGTTGATTGTCGCCAATTTAAGTGGTTTGATTGGTTTTGAAGCACCAACTTCAAACTTCTCAATTACCCTTGCTCTTACGATCATTACATTTGTATTGATTCAATATAACGCAATCAAAAAACAAGGTTTGTTGAAATTTATTTGGGGCAAGATCATGCCACCAACAGAATTGTTAAGTATGATTTCACCACTTATATCTCTTTCAATGCGTTTATTTGGAAATATTTTAAGTGGCTCAATTTTGATGTATCTTGTTTATTCATTAACAGGATGGTTATCATCATTTATTATTGATTTTAACTTTTTAGGGCCTATTGTTGCCCCTATCTTGCATGCATATTTTGATATTTTTGCAGGATGTATTCAAACATTGGTTTTCGTGACATTATCTTCCATTTTGATAATGATGGAAAATCCAGATTAATTTGTTCTACACAGAAAATAACACTGTTAGAAATAGATGAAAAAATAAATAGGAGGAAATTATATTATGGTTAAAGGATTAATTGCAATTGGTGCAGGACTTGCAGTATGTGCAGGTTTAGGAACAGGTATCGGTGAAGGTATTGCTGCAAGTAAAGCAGTAGAAGCTGTAGGTAGAAACCCAGAAGCTGAAGGTAAGATCCGTACTATGATGATTTTAGGGATTGCCTTATCAGAAACAGTCGCTATTTATGGTTTATTAGTTTCATTAATCTTATTATTCGTATTTTAATAATTGAAAATCTGACAAAGGAGGAATAAAAAATGCCAGATATAGCAGGAAAATTATTCCCTAATCTTACAACACTGATTGTTCAATTATTATCTACTGGAGTCTTATTAATTATCTTTAAAAAGTTCTTATGGAATTATGTTATGCAATATTTTTCTAAAAGAGCAGATTATATTGAATCAACAATTCAAGATGCCAATACGATGAATGAAGAAGCTTCTAAAAACTTAGAGATTGCTGAAAAACAAGCACGTGAAGCAGCAGCAAAATATCGTGAAATTGTTGATTTGGCTAAAGAAGATGGTCAAAAGATCAAACAACAGATTGTTGATGAAGCAAACGTAGAAGCAAAAGCAAAAATTGAACAGGCACAGAAAGAAATTGAAACAGAAAAACAACAAGCAAAAGATAGCTTAAAAGAAGAAATCGTCGATGTCGCTATCGAAGTCGCTACTAAAGTGATGAACAAAGAAATGAATAAAGATATCAATAAAGAACTTGTTGAAAACTTTGTTGATGAAGTGGTTAACTAATGAGTGCTATTGGTGAAAGATACGCCGAATCATTATTTGATTTAGCTATTGAAGAAAATAAAGTTGATCAGTACTTACAGGATATCAAGCTTATTCATGATGTTCTAGAAAGTGATCGTCAAATTGTTCAATTCTTTAGTCACGTTCTCGTTGAAAATGAAGTGAAATATCAACTTATTGATCAAGCTTTTCAGGGGAATGTCAATAAATATGTTTTAAATTTCTTAAAACTATTAGTTCAATCAAGAAGAATTCGCTATATCGATGATATTGTCAAATGTTATATTCAACTATCAAATCAATATTTAGGTATTGAACAAGGAACGATTTATACACCTTACGAATTAACTGATAAACAAATCAAAGATATAGAAAAAGCAATCAGTCAAAAAGAAAACAAAAAAGTAACTTTAGATGTCAAACTTGATCCATCTTTAGTAGGTGGTGTCAAAGTACAAATCAGTCATCGTGTATACGATGGAACAATTAAAAACAAAGTAGAAATGCTCAAGAAAGAGCTTTTAAGAAAGTAGGTGGAAATAGTGGGGCTTAGACCAAATGAAATCAGTGCTTTAATTAAAGAACAAATTAAGCATTATGATGATGTCATTGAACAAAAAGATGTTGGTACAGTCATGACTGTTGGTGATGGTGTTAGCTTAATCCATGGTTTAGATAATGCCATGTTAGGTGAATTATTATTATTTCCAAATGATGTTTATGGAATGGTCATGAACTTAGATGAAGACAGCGTAGGAGCCGTACTACTTGGATCTGAAAGTACAATTAAAGAAGGCGACGAAGTTAAACGTACTGGAAGAATCATTGAAGTTCCTGTTGGGGACGAAATGTTAGGAAGAGTTGTGAATCCATTAGGACAAGCAATTGATGGACAAGGTGAAATCAATACAGGGAAAACAAAACCAGTTGAACGTGTTGCCAGTGGGGTCATGACAAGAAAGTCAGTTGATCAACCTTTACAAACTGGGATTACTTCAATTGATGCCATCATTCCTATTGGTAGAGGGCAACGTGAATTAATTATCGGAGACCGTCAAACAGGAAAAACAGCAATCGCTGTTGATACAATTTTAAATCAAAAAGGACAAAACATTTATTGTGTTTATGTTGCGATTGGGCAAAAGAACTCAACTGTTGCTCAAGTTGTTGAAAAATTAAGACAAGGTGGCGCAATGGAATATACATGTGTTGTTGCGGCAGGAGCATCTGAACTTGCCCCTATCCAATACATCGCTCCATATGCAGGATGTGCTATTGCTGAATACTGGTTAGAACAAGGAAAAGATGTCTTAATTGTTTATGATGACTTATCGAAACATGCGGTTGCTTATCGTACAATGTCTTTATTATTAAAAAGACCACCAGGACGTGAAGCATATCCAGGGGATGTCTTCTATTTGCATTCAAGATTACTTGAACGTGCTTGCCGTTTAAATGAAGAAAATGGTGGAGGATCTATTACGGCCTTACCAATCATTGAAACACAAGCGGGTGATATCTCTGCATACATTCCAACAAATGTTATTTCTATTACTGATGGACAAATATTCTTACAACAAGAATTATTTAACTCAGGATTCAGACCAGCTGTTGATACAGGACTTTCTGTATCCCGTGTTGGATCAGCTGCTCAAATTAAAGCAATGAAACAAGTTTCTGGATCATTAAAACTTGAATTAGCTCAATATGCAGAAATGCAAGCTTTTGCTCAATTTGGTTCAGATTTGGATGCTGCAACAAAAGCAACCTTAGATCATGGTGCTAAAGTACGTGAAGTATTAAAACAAGCACAATACTCACCACGTTCAGTAGCAACACAGGTCATGACTTTATTTGCTTTAAAACATGGTTTCACAAAGAAATTAAAAGTGGAACAAGTAACAGCATTTATGGATGGTCTGATGGAAAACATTCAATTAAATCATCCTGAATTTATCAGTACAATCGAAACTGAAAAAGTGATTTCTGAAGAATTAGATGCAAAGATGAGAGATGCTATTGGTGCTTATGTTGATCAATTCTTAAAAACACAGGCTGGTGAATAATTTATGCCTGGATCAATGCAAGAAATCAAGCGTCGTATCAAATCTGTCGAATCAACTAAGAAAATTACGAAAGCAATGGAATTAGTTGCGACATCTAAACTTCGTAAAACAAGAAATCAATTAGATGAATTAAAACCTTATTATCAAGGAGTAAGACAAACATGTGCGCAAATTCTTGCCTCTAATAAGAATTTAAAAGATAGTGCATACTTAGCTGAAAATAAGGTTGATAAAGATGTATATATTGTTATTTCTTCAAGTTTAGGATTATGTGGAGGATATAATGCCAATATCTTTAAAGCAGTTAATGGTGTAATCAAAGATCAAGATGATATTTATACGATTGGAAATAAAGGAACTTATTATTTTCAAAAACATCATCAAGGGAAAGTGAATAGCGAATTTAGCGAATTAAATGCATCATTAGATTTTAATGAAGTTGTTAAATTGGTTGGTGAACTATCTGCGATGTATATCAATAAAGAAATAGGTTCTATTAAAATTGTATATACAGAATTTGTCAATAACTTAACATTTACACCAAGGATCGTGA
>CAMFRJ010000089.1 GCA_945981915.1 uncultured Erysipelotrichaceae bacterium | reverse complement strand
CGTCAGATGTGTATAAGAGACAGAATATATCCTTATTATTTATCACCAAACTTGTGAATTAAAAAAAATAGGTATATCATATTATATATAGTATGGTGATGGTATGGAAGCAACAGATAGATTATTTATTTCAATTGATACATGTAGTAATATTGATGAGGTCAAAAAACAATTTCCTGATCTTGATTTTTTAACGTATTTTTATTCTATAATAGGATACTATCGTATTCCTACATCACGCATTGTTGAACATGTTTTTATGAGCAAAGATGAATATTTTGATATTGTTGATGGTAAAATAACACCTAATAGAAATCAAGTTTTACAGTTAGCGAATGCTGTAAGACTTGATATCAAAAAAACCAATTTTCTTTTATCTTTATCCAATCAAAATATTCTTGATCCTAAAAACACACGTGATAGCTTAATTATTTTTTCAATTAAAAATCACTATTCATTAGAACAAGTCAATTATATTTTATCTAATTGTCATTTACAAAATATTAAGTAAAACCTGAAAAGATATTATCTTCTTTTCAGGTCTTTTTTTTGACTTATTATTTTAAATTTTTAAAAGCTGTTGAAAGCATCAACTTAATACGATTTAACTGATTCACTTCACTTGCTCCTGGATCATAATCAACAGCAACAATATTACTTTGAGGATATTTTTTTCTTAAAGCTTTAATAGCACCTTTTCCAGTCACATGATTTGGTAAACATCCAAACGGCTGCATACAGACAATATTTGATGCACCACTTTCAATCAATTCAATCATTTCTCCAGTTAAGAACCATCCTTCTCCAGTTTGATTTCCTATAGAAACAATTTCTTTTGCCTTAGATGCTAAATGTGAAATCGGTGTTGGCGGTGTAAATCTCTTTGATTGTGCTAATGCTTTGATCATATCTTTTCTTAAATAATCGACAGCTTGAATTGCAAACTGACAAAGTTTTTCTCCTTGCAATGTTGCTTCAAAATGTTCCCTTTCAAATGAAGTGTTGTAAAAACAATATTGGAAAAAATCAATGAGATCTGGCATCACTGCTTCGCCACCTTCTTTTTCAATAATATCAACAATTTGATTATTTGCTGTTGGATGGAATTTCACCAATATTTCTCCTACTAATCCCACTCTTGGTTTTTTAATATCTAAAATAGGTAAATGATCAAAATCTTCAACAATTCGATAAACATTCTTCTTAAATTCCTTCATACTTCCACTTTCAATATTTTTCATACAACGTTCAACCCATGAATCATATAATTCGTTAGCACTGTTAGCAACAGCTTCATAAGGCCTTACTCTATATAAAACTCTCATAAATAAATCCACAGACATCGTTCCTATAATGACTCTTTTAGCTAATGAATATGTAATTTTAAATCCCGGATTTGTTTCAATCCCCTGCAAATTAACACTAATTACAGGAATTTGTTCCATATGGGCATCTTTCAATGCTTTTCGAATAAAGCCTATATAGTTGGTAGCACGGCAGCCGCCACCTGTTTGTGTAATCATCAAAGCAGTCTTATTTAAATCATATTCACCACTTGTTAAAGCTTCCATCATTTGACCTGTTACTAAAATACTAGGATAACATGCATCATTATTCACATATTTTAATCCTGCTTCTACAGCTCCAGCGTCTACTGATGGTAAAACTTTTAAATTATACCCGCTTTCTTGCATTGCTTTTTCTATAAATTGAAAATGAATCGGTGACATTTGTGGACATAATATTGTCCATCGATCTTCTTTCATTTGTTTCGTAAACGGAACCCTTGTCGGTTGATATTTTTTTGTAAGATCTATTTCTTGATGTCTTTGTTTTTCTATTGTTGATTTTAAAGAGCGAATACGAATTCTAATAGCACCTAAATTACTTCCTTCATCTATTTTAATTAACGTGTAGATCTTATTTCTTGCATTGAGTATTTCAGCAACCTGATCAGCTGTGACTGCATCTAGTCCACATCCAAAAGATGTCAACTGTATAAGTTGCAAATTAGGTTGTGATGAAACAAAAGATGCTGCATGATACATTCTCGAATGATATGTCCATTGATCAACAACACGTAATTCTGTTAATTCTTTATCTAAATGACACACGCTATCTTCAGTAAGAACTGCCATTCCTTCTCCTGTAATCAAATCGGCAATACCATGATTTATTTCAGGATCAACATGATAAGGTCTTCCTGATAAAACAATTCCCGTGATATTTTTTTCTTTAATATAAGATAATACTTTTTCTCCTTCGCTTCTAATATCATCTCTGCATTTTTGTAACTCATCAAAAGCATGATTGATCGCTTTTCTTAATTCTCTATCACTTATCTGAAATGATTTGAATTCATCTTTTAAATTCGTAAAAACTGTCTTTTTATTATTTAAATCAATAAAAGGATTTCTAAAAATAATCTTCTTCTCTTCAATGTTATCAACATTATTTCTAATAACTTCTGGATAAGAAGTTACAACTGGACAGTTATAATGATTTCCTTGATATTTATTTTCTACTCTTTCATAAGCAACTGAAGGATAAAAGATATATTTAATACCTTTTTCTATTAAACTTTCAATATGTCCATGACTAATTTTTGCAGGATAACAAACACTTTCTGACGGTATCGTTTCGATACCTTTTTCATATATTTTTTTACTTGAACGTGGTGATAATTCTACTCTAAATCCTAAGTCTGTAAATAAGGTATGCCAGAATGGATAATTTTCATACATATTCAAAACTCTAGGAATTCCTACTGTTCCTCGTTTTGCATCACTTTTAGATAATGAGCGATAATTGAATATTCTTCTATATTTATAGTCATACATATTAGGGAATTGTTTTGATTTCGGTGGTAAATTTGCACCTCTTTCACATCTGTTTCCACTAATATGTTCACTTCCATCATTAAATGTTGATACAGTTAATAAACAGTGATTTGTACATTTTTGACAATGTCTAATTGTACTTTCATAAGTAAATTCTTCTAACTGTTGTTTTGTCAACATCGTTGTTGGTTTCCCTTGATATCTTTCTTTTGCAATCAAAGCAATTCCAAAAGCACCCATTAACCCAGCAATATCTGGTCGAATTGCCTTTATTCCTGTTTCTTGTTCAAATGCTCTTAAAACAGATTCATTATAAAATGTACCTCCTTGTACCAAAACTGAATTTCCTATACTTTCAGGAGATCTTAATTTAATCACTTTATACAAAGCATTTTTAATAACTGAATACGCTAATCCTGCTGAAATATCTTCTATTTTTGCTCCTTCTTTTTGTGCCTGTTTAACTTTTGAATTCATAAAAACAGTACATCTCGAACCTAAATCAATTGGTGCTGTTGAATTCAAAGCCAAATGTGCAAAATCAGAAACACTATAACCTAAAGATTTTGCAAATGTTTCTATAAACGATCCACATCCTGATGAACATGCTTCATTTAATAAAATATCTTTAATAACACCATTTTCTATTTTAATGGCTTTCATATCTTGTCCACCTATATCTAAAATGAAAGACACATCTTCTTTAAAATACTTAGCTGCCATAAAATGTGAAATTGTTTCAACTTCACTAACATCCAATTTAAAAGCAGATTTAATCAAAGCTTCCCCATATCCTGTTGATCCGGCATGGACAAGATGAACATCTTCAGGCAACATGTCATATAGTTCTTTGAGAATCTTGACAACGACTTGAATAGGATTTCCTTCATTTGATGAATAAAATGTATATAACACCGCTCCTTCTTCATCAATTAATACTGCTTTTGATGTTGTTGAGCCAACATCAATTCCTAAATATGCATTACCATGATATGTCTTCAGATCTCTCTTTTTTACTTTGGTGCGATAATGTCTATTTCTAAATTCTTTTTTATCTTCTTCTGATTCAAAAAGAGGTTTTAAGGTTACAGTTTCATCACCTATACCATCTTTTAATGATTCTAATATGTTAATGAGTTGTTCAATTGTTGTGACTTTAATTTTATCTTCTCTTGCTAGCAAACAAGCACCCATTGCTACAAATAATTGGGAGTTATCTGGAAAAATAATATCTTCTTCTTTTAAATGAAGAGTATCAATAAAACGTTGTCTTAATTGGTCTAGAAAATATAATGGACCTCCTAAAAAAGCGACTTTCCCTCTAATAGGTTTTCCACAAGCTAAACCACTAATTGTCTGATTAACTACAGCTTGGAAAATAGACATAGCAATATCTTCTCTAGCGGCTCCTTCATTAATAAGAGGTTGAATATCTGTTTTTGCGAATACTCCACATCTTGAAGCAATTGGATAAATCGTCTCATAATTCTTAGCCAACTCGTTTAATCCAGCTGCATCCGTTTGTAATAAAGTAGCCATTTGATCAATAAACGCTCCTGTTCCACCTGCACATGTCCCATTCATTCTTTGTTCCAAAGAAGATTCAAAATATGTAATTTTTGCATCTTCTCCACCTAGTTCAATAGCAACATCACATTCAGGAATATATGTTTCTACTGTTTTCGTACAAGCAATCACTTCTTGTACAAATTCAATATCTAAATGTTTTGATAAAGACAACCCGCCAGAACCTGTCATGACCGCTTTGATTGGTAATTGACTATATTTGGTTTGAACTTCTTTCAAAAGATTTTCTATAGCACTTTTGACATCCGAATAGTGTCTTTTATATTGAGAATATATACAACAATGTTGTTGATCTTCTATATAAACTTTAACCGTCGTACTACCCACATCAATTCCCATATAATATAAATTATCCATTTTCAGAGTCCTCCAACAAATTTTTTGTCATCTTAGCAATAATTTTTCTAAAAGTCTGTATTTCTTCTTCACTAATTCCCTGTAACATTTTTTCTTCTAATTGAACAACTTGAGTATCAACCAAACTCACTGCATTTTTTGCTTTTTTTGTAAGAACAAGTTTTTTTAATCTGGCATCACTCATGACTGATTCTTTGATAATGTATTCTTTTTCCTCTAAAGAGGTTATTAATCCTGTTGCAGTAGAACGTCTGATATTAAAAAACTTTTCAATATCTCTTTGATAAACATCTTCATCAGTTTGATAAATATACATCAAAATTAATCCTTGTGGCCCTGTTATATCATACTGACTTTGAATGTTATTTAAGTATCTTCCTATATATTTTGATAATGCTCTAACTTCCATACCTATTTTCACATTCATAATAATTCTCCTTAATTGTTAGGTTGCTAACATTATAATATATTGTCAATGAATGTCAAATCATTTGCAAAAAAATAGACACCTATCTTTTTATGTCTAATTCTGCTTTTCTAAATTTTTTCTTTATATTTAAAAAGAAATGAAAAATTTCTCTTCTCATTTCTTAAAAAACACTCTGTCTATATTTCTCCTTTTTGAATCATTTCTATCATATATTGTACAATCTCACCGTCAAATTGATGAAAGCACCCTTCTGTCAATTCATCAATAATTTTCTTTTGACATAATGCTAATCGATAACATCTATTTGAGTTCATTGCATCATAAGCATCTCCTACAGCTATAATTCTAGAAACAAGAGGTATTTCTTTTGCTTTTTTTCCATAATAATATCCTGATCCATCATAACGTTCATGATGATATTTGATATATTTTTTAAGATGTTTCATTTCTTGAAAATGATCTAATATTTTTTCTCCAATCAAAACATGTTGTTTCATGATACATTTTTCATAATCATTTAAGGGATCACTTTTATTTAAAATAGAGTTAGGTATACCCAATTTCCCTATATCATGTAATAATGCAGCATAAAATACTTCTTCTTGTTGAGATGATGATAATCCCATTTTATTAGCAAGTTTACAACAATAAAATGCGACTCGACAACAATGCTCTTTCGTATAA
>CAMFRJ010000088.1 GCA_945981915.1 uncultured Erysipelotrichaceae bacterium | reverse complement strand
CTTTTATATTTTTCTTTAAAGTATAGTGGAGATTTCCATAAAATTTTAAAAGCATTACAAACAAAAGAAAAAGTACGAAAGGAGGATGTAGAAAAAGCTGTTAAAACAGTTCAGTCGAAATACACAACGATCATATCAGATGATTATCCAAAAAAATTAAAAGAAATATCATGCCCACCATTTGTTTTATTCTATCATGGAAATCTTGATATACTCAATGATTCATGTATAGGAGTGATTGGACAAAGGAAACCTAGTGAATATGGCAAGGAAATGACCAAACAATTTGTTGAAAAATTAGTTGAGCATCATTATGTGATTATCAGTGGAATGGCCTTAGGAATCGATGCTATTGCACATCAGGTTGCAATCCAATGTCATGGTAAAAGTGTAGCGGTATTGGGTAGTGGTATCAATTATTGCTATCCTAAAACAAATCACGATATTTATAACAATCTTAAACAAAATCAACTGGTTGTTAGTGAATATCCTAATGATGTAGCTCCTTTGCAATATCATTTTCCTAATCGAAATAGAATTATTGCTGCTTTCAGTGCATCTATATTAGTAGTCGAAGCAAATAAAAAATCAGGAACAATGATTACAGTCGGCTATGCTTTAGATCAAGGAAAAGATATTTTTTGCATTCCTTCTCGAATTGGTGATCCATGTGGTTGTAATATTTTAATTCAACAAGGGGCAAAACTTGTCTTAGATATTCATGATATTATTGAAGATTAAGAAATGAGGTTGACAAAGTGGAAAAAAATGATAATAATAGTTTTTGGCAAAGAGGAGGAAATAATATGTATGATAAATTAGTGATTGTGGAATCACCATCCAAATCAAAAACAATTGAAAATTATTTGGGTAAAGAATATCATGTTACTTCTTCTAAAGGACATATTAGAGATTTAGCAACTTCTGGTAAAGATGGATTAGGAATAGATCAAGAAAATGGTTATAAACCTAAATATGTTATTTCAAAAGATAAAAAGACAGTTGTAAAGGAACTAAAAGAGGCTGTTAAAGAAGCAAAAACAGTTTATCTGGCAACTGACCCTGATAGAGAAGGAGAAGCGATTTCTTGGCATTTGGCAGAAGTTCTTGGTTTAGATGAGGATGATACAAATCGTATTGTTTTCAATGAAGTAACTAAGAATGCAGTAATAGATGCTTTAAACCATCCAAGAAAGATTGACAAGAATCTTGTTAAATCACAAGAAACAAGACGTGTCTTAGATAGAATCATTGGTTTTAAATTATCAAAATTATTACAAAAGAAAATCAAATCGAAATCAGCAGGTAGAGTACAATCTGTTGCATTGAGATTGATTGTTGAAAGAGAAAGAGAAATTGATGCTTTTATTCCTAAGGAATATTGGAAAATAAAAGCTCATTTCCTTAAAGATGATATAGATTTTAGTGCTGAGTTGTCTAAAAAAGGAAATAGTAAGATTGAAATTAATAATGAAACTCAAGCAACAGAAATTTTTGAAAGTTTAGAAAAACATTTTACTGTACAATCAGTGAAAAAGACAAAAAAGAAAAAAGAATCAAAGCCACCTTTTATTACTTCTACATTACAACAAGAAGCGTCTTCGAAATTAGGCTTTAAAGCAAAACGTACCATGATGATTGCACAAAAATTATATGAAGGTATAGCATTGGAAGATGAAACTGTTGGTTTGATTACTTATATGAGAACTGATTCAACACGTTTATCAGATACGTTTGTTACTTCTGCAACAGAATATATTCGTGATAAATACGGAAAAAACTATATTGGCCATGTCAAAATAAACAAGAAAAAAGAAAATGTTCAAGATGCTCATGAAGGAATTCGTCCTACTAGTGCATTAAGAACACCAGAATCTGTAAAACCATATTTGAGTCAAGATGAATATAAGCTTTATGCTTTAATTTATGCACGTGCTTTGGCTTCTCTGATGGCGCCTTCACAATTTGATGCTACAAGTATTGTTTTAAATAATAATGATTATCTATTTAATGCAAGTGGTTCTATACTACAATTTGATGGTTATTTAAGGGTATATGGGCAATATGAAAAACAGACAAATGAAATCTTACCTGTACTAAGTGAAAATGAAATGATTGAAAGCTATCAAATCGAAAAAACTCAACATTTCACGAAACCTCCTGCACGTTATAGTGAAGCAAAACTTATTAAAGAAATGGAAGAATTAGGTATTGGTAGACCTAGTACTTATGCTATGATCATCGATACTATTCAAACACGAGGGTATGTTGAGTTAATAGACAAAGCTTTTAAACCTACTGAATCTGGAATATTAACATGCGATAAATTAACTCAATTTTTTAATGATATCATCAATGTTGAATATACAGCAGAAATGGAAAAAGAATTAGATAACATTGCTGAAGGAGAAGATGATTACTTTGATGCAATCGATGGATTTATTAAGAAATTCCAGCCTTTATTAGACGAGGCTAATGAAAAGATGGAAGTGATTGCTCCTAAAAAAACTGGTGAAAAATGTCCTGAATGTGGTCATGATCTTGTTGAAAGAAAAGGCAGATATGGCATGTTTGTAGCGTGTGAAAATTATCCTGAATGCAAATATATAAAAAAGGAAAAGATTGAACCAGAGTTCACTGGTGAAACATGTCCAAATTGTGGAAGCCCGATGGTATATAAAACGGGACGTTATGGCAAATTTGAAGCATGTTCAAATTATCCAAAATGTAAATATATTAAAAACGGGAAGAAAAAACAAGAACCTATTATGACTGATGAAGTATGTCCAAATTGTGGTTCTCCAGTTGTTATTAAAAAAGGACGTTGGGGTGAATTTAAAGCTTGTTCAAATTATCCAAAATGTAAGACAATTATTAAGTAGAACTATGTTCTACTTTTTTTCAAATAATGATAAAATGAAAAAGGTGATATGTATGGAAAATAAAAAAGTAGTGAATATTATTGGAGCAGGTCTAGCAGGTGTAGAAGCCAGTTATCAGCTTGCAAAAAGAGGATATGAAGTAAATCTTTATGAGATGAGGCCACAAAAAATGACGCCAGCACATCATACCGGTCATTTTGCTGAATTGGTATGTTCGAATTCTTTAAGAGGTGATCATTTTCAAAATGCAGTTGGGGTATTAAAAAATGAAATGGAAAAATTGGATAGTGTGATCATTCGATTTGCAAGAGAAAACAGTGTACCTGCAGGTGGCGCATTGGCTGTTGATCGTGAGCGTTTTTCTCAAGCAGTCACTGATTTTATTTCTTCACATCCATTGATTCATGTATTTCATGAAGAAGTAAAGCACTTATCAGATAATCCTACGATCATTGCTTCTGGTCCATTAACAAGCGATGCTCTATCTTTGGCTATCAAAAATCTTTTAGGTGATGATTATTTCTATTTTTTTGATGCAGCTGCACCAATAGTAGAAAAAGAAAGCATCAATTTTGATATTGCATATTATAAATCGCGATATGATAAGGGGGATAATGAGTACATTAATTGTCCTATGAACGAAGAGCAGTTTAATTTATTTTATGAAGAATTGATGAATGCTCAAGTTGTTAAACCAAAAGAATTTGAAGAAAAGTTTTTTGAAGGTTGTATGCCTTTTGAAGAAATGGCAAGAAGAGGGAAACAGACGCTATTATTTGGACCGATGAAACCAGTAGGTCTAACAAAGCCTGATGGGACCAAACCATTTGCAGTTGTTCAGTTAAGGCAAGACAATGTTCAGGCAAGTCTATATAATATTGTTGGTTTTCAAACTCATTTGACTTGGCCAGAACAAAAAAGAATTATTCATTTGATACCAGGGCTTGAAAATGCAACCTTTGTGAGATATGGGGTGATGCATCGCAATACTTTTATTTGTTCGCCTAAACATTTACATCAAGATTACAGTTTAAAGAATCATCCAGGATTGTTTATAGCTGGACAAATCACTGGAGTAGAAGGATATGTTGAATCAGCACAAAGTGGCATTGTTGCAGGTATCAATATGGTACGATATTTAGAAAATAAAGAACCTCTCATCTTTCCTAGAGAAACGATTATGGGGGCATTATCATATTATATTACTCATTGTGATGAAAATAATTTTCAACCGATGAAAGCAAATTTTGGTATTTTGCCTGACTTGGATATTAAGGTTAAAAAGAAATTAAGAAAAGAAGCTTATGCAAATAGAGCAATTCAAAGAATGGATGAGTTTTTAGATGAGCATGAACTTAGATAAAAAAGAATTTATGGATTATTTAAAATACCAAAAACATTACTCTGTTTTAACAATTGCAGCATATGAGCGTAATATCAATGAATTTATTGATTATTTGAAAAGGGAAAACATAACATCATTTCAAGATGTTCAATATCCATTGATCAGAGGATATTTGACAGCACTTTTTCAAAAAAAAATATCAAAAAGTACAATTAATAATAAAATAAGTACATTACGTTCTTTTTATCGCTTTTTGGTCAAACAGGAACTTGTTGATGATAATCCAATGGTTTTAGTAGAAAATATGAAAGTGCCACAAAGGAATCCAGATTTTTTGTTTCCTGAAGAAATGATGGAATTGTTAGATAGTATTGATGTTCAAAGTCATCTAGGCATTAGAAATAAAGCAATGTTAGAACTGATGTATGCTTCTGGTTTACGTTGTTCAGAAGTGGTAGGATTAACATTAGATTGTATTGATTTTTCTAGGCAGATTCTTTTAGTTCATGGAAAAGGAAATAAAGATCGTTATGTTCCTTTTCATGATTATGCTGCGCAATGGTTGAAGACATATATTTTAGAAGTCAGAAATGAACTTATTGCAAAAACTGAAGGTACACAATATGTTTTTGTAAATAAAAATGGTAAGATGATGACCAATCGTGGTGTTGAAGATATCGTTGACAGAGTTGCAAAAAACTATGATTCTACGAAAAAAATACATCCTCATACATTCAGACATTCTTTTGCGACACATTTATTAAATGCTGGTGCTGATTTAAGAACAGTTCAAGAATTGTTGGGACATGAGAATTTATCGACAACACAAATTTATACACATATAACGAAAGAACATTTACGAGATGTCTATTTAAAAGCACATCCTAGAAATATATCTTGATTTCATTATATTTCTATAAAAATAGGGTTGTTTTGTTGTCTGTGTTATGTTAAAATTATCGAGGTATTGAAAATACACACATTATGGATTCATTTATCTAGTGCCTTATGGTGATAAATGTTGGAAATAATGGAGGAAATTAACGAAAGGGAGGAAATTACAAATGTCAGTAATTTCAATGAAAAAATTATTAGAAGTTGGTGTTCATTTTGGACATCAAACAAAAAGATGGAACCCAAAAATGGCTCCATACATTTTCACATCAAGAAACGGGATTTATATCATTGATTTACAAAAATCATCTAAAAAAATCGATGAAGCTTATAAAGCAATGAATGAAATCGCTGAAAAAGGTGGAAAAGTTTTATTTGTAGGAACAAAAAAACAAGCTCAAGAAGCAGTTAAAGAAGAAGCAATCCGTTCTGGAAGCTACTATGTAAACTCTCGTTGGTTAGGGGGAACTTTAACAAACTTCAAAACAATTCAAAAAAGAATTAGAAGATTAATTGAATTAGAAAAAATGGAAAAAGATGGAACTTTTGATTTATTACCAAAAAAAGAAGTCATCTTACTTAAAAAAGAAGCAGCTAAGTTAGAAAAGAACTTAGGTGGTATCAAAGAAATGAGAAGATTACCAAATGCTTTATTTGTTGTTGATCCTAAAGCTGAACATAACGCTGTTGCAGAAGCTCATATTTTAGGAATTCCAGTGTTTGGTATTGTTGATACAAACTGTGATCCAGATGAAGTTGATTATGTTATTCCAGCTAATGATGATGCAATCAGAGCTGTAAAATTAATTGTAGCTGCTATGGCCTGTCTCTTATACACATCTCCGAGCCCACGAGACTAAGGCGAAT
>CAMFRJ010000087.1 GCA_945981915.1 uncultured Erysipelotrichaceae bacterium | reverse complement strand
ATATAAACACCAATACATGAAATTATAAAAGTCACAATACCAATCATCGCAATGCATTCAACAATTGGATAATTCAAAAAAGCAAAAGTCACACCGATAGCTAAAGCATCAATAGATGTCGCAATAGCTAACATCAATAATTCCTTGAAGTCTAAACGAAATTCATCACAGCCACAAGAATTATCATCACCTTTGAGGCCATCTATCAGCATCTTTCCACCTATGATTGCCAACAAAATGAAAGCTATCCAATGATCGAAACTTGTAATATAGCTTTCAAACCCTTTTCCTAACAGCCAACCAATCAATGGCATCAAAGCCTGAAAACCACCAAAAAATAATCCAATGATCAAAACATCTTTCTTTTTTACTTTCTGCATTGTCAGACCTTTACAAATAGACACTGCAAAAGCATCCATCGCTAATCCAACACCAATTAAAAATATTTCAATAATAAAACTCATACCCTTTTTCCTTTCCTGTAAATAAAAAGGCTCATGCATAAAAAATATGCATGAGTCTCGTTCTTTAAGATTTGCCAGGTTATTATAAACCATGATGTTGACAAAACCGCGCCTATAAGACGTGTACTACTCCCTCATTCAACGAAGAAATACTAACAAATTTTTTAAATAAAAGCAACTATTTTTTGACATTTTTACTCATTATTTTACATGTAAAGATAATAATAGCTCCTAAAGCTGTCATCATATAAACAAACATAAATAATGCATTCAATCCAATTGTATCTTGTAGGATTCCACCAAGTACATTTCCTAAAGTTGAACCAATACCTGATGTCATGATACCAATCATTGTTTGACCAGCCATTTGATCCTGTGTCTCTAAAGTAAAAGTCACATAGTAGGTAATCACTCCTGTGAATAAACCATATGATAATCCCTGGAACATCATACCGATGATCAAAATGACCAAATTAGGTGCTAAGCCTATCGTATAATTTCTTAAAACATAAAAAATTGAAGCAACTAAGATCAAAGTCACACTATTAAACTTTTTCATAAGACGAGGTACTGACATCATTATCGGTAATTCACTAAAAGCCATCGCAAACATACAGACTCCATATAATGATGTATTCCCACCTAAATTTTTAACGATATTGATTAAATATGTTCCTAATGATGTCGCTCCTGCAAACATAAAACAGAAACCTAACAATAAGAAGAAAAATGTTTTATATTTTTTTATGACTGTAAAAACAGATCCTTCTTTTTTCTTTTGTGATTGAGTCACTTGACTTTCTGGTAAAGTATATAAAATAGCTAATGTCAAACAAGAAAAAACCGCATAAGCAACAGACAAGATACTCGTATCAACAAATGAAATGACTTGTCCAAAGACCAGAGCACTCGTTGCCCATGAAGCGGAACCAAGTCCTCTTGCAAGTCCAAAATTAACATTGATTCCTTCATTGATATAATTCATCGCAATCATTGTTAACATAGGGACAGTTGATAAGTTTAATGCATACATGACAATATATAAACCCATCAATAAGAAAACAGGAATAGGTAAATAAGCCATGATCAGATACATGAAAAATGTTGAAACTAAAATATACGTCATCAGTCTTTTTATTGTCAAACCTTTAATCTTAGAAATCAAAGATGACATAAATGGTGATAAAAAGATTGTTGCAACACACGATCCTCCTGATACAATACCAATTTCAGTATTTGATAAGCCTTTATACTGTAAGAAAACAGCTATAAAACCATTGATACAACAAACTGTAAACCAATAAAAAAGATGTAAAAAATTATATCTTGCTTTTAATGACATAAAATTTCCCTCCTCAACGAAAAAAATCATACATCATTTCCACAAATGACATAAACTATTTTCAAAAAAAGAAAAAGAACAATCATTCATAAAAAAAGACATTAATTGAGCATTGTCAACTTAATGTCTTGCAATTATTAACCAATAATTGTAAGGTCTTTACAATAACTATTTAATATCTGACAACCGTCCTTTGTCACTAAAACAAGATCTTCAATTCTTACTCCAAATTCGCCCTGTAAATAAACACCTGGTTCAATTGAGAAAATCATTCCTTCTTCCACTTCCAAATCAAAATTAGCAGATACATCTCCCCATTCATGAACATCTCGTCCAATGAAATGTCCTAAACGATGATTGAATTCAACTGTGTATCCTCCCTGAGCAATGATATCTCTGGCACATTTATCAATATCACACAATTTCACTCCTGGCTTGATCATTGCTTCAGCAGCTTTTTGAGCTTTTAAAACAAGTTCATAGACATCCTTTTGTTTTTGAGAAACATCTTTATAAAATACTGTTCTTGTCATATCTGAACAATATTCATGAAATAACCCACCAATATCAATAATGATGCTATCTCCTGGTTGTAACATAGTTTGATCTCCAACATGATGATTATCAGCACCATTTTTTCCATAAGCAACAATCGGTTCAAAAGAATTTCCAGAGCATCCATATTTTTGATAAATTGCTTCTATTTGTTGGGATACTTCTTTTTCACTAAGATTTCCTTTCGAACAGATTTGAATCACTTCATCAATAACTTGATCATTGATCTTTGAAGCTTCGATCATCAAGCGCTGTTCTTCTTCATCTTTGACCATTCTTACAAGATCAACACATTGAGAACCTAATTCAAAATATGTTTCATCTTTTAATGACATCAATGGCATAAAAAATTTCGCCGGAAAATTTTTATCTACCCCCACAGATGCTGGTGAAACAATATGATCAGCTAATAATTGAACATAATCATCTGTATCACAATACCAAACAAGATCAACATCTAAATCATGATCCAAATAGAATAATTGATTCATAAACAATGTATGATGTCCATCTGATGATAATAGTAAAACATACATTCTTTCTCCTGGATTATTTTTATAACCTATCAGATATTCAATTGATGATGGATCACAGACAATGAGATAATCCATCTGTCTTTCTTTCATTTGTTTTAATACTTTTTCTAATCTCATATTCATTACCCCTCATGAAAAGTATTATAATACTTCTCTTTTCAAAGATAAATACTTTATCAACATTTCAAAACAGCCACTTGTTGTGGAGTGTCCTTCGTTATTATTAAACTATTTGTTTGATATTTGATAACATGCTTAGCTTCTTTCATAAAACATTCTATTGTTTCAATTTCCTCATAACCAAATTGTTCACTTCGATAATGCATAGGAATGACAAGGCGTGGTTGTATGAGCTCTATCATCTTTAAAGCTTCTTGACTATTGATCGTATAATATCCACCTATAGGAATCAATAATACATCACAGCCTTCAATCTTTCGATAGTCATCTAATAAACACCCTTGATCTCCCATATGAACAACCTTCATATTTTCACTTTGAACAATATAAATGCGATTTTGTCCTCTTTGTTCTCCTTTAAATTGATCATGATAACTATCAATATAATCTATTTCCATTTGTTTATGTTCTATGATTTCTACATTTTCTATCCCATGATGATCACTGTGTTCATGTGAACACAAAACCACATTAGCTTGTAATGATAGATTTTTGAGTCCTGGAACAGTATGATTTTTATATGGATCAAAAACAACAATACCATCTTGACATTCTAATGTAAAACATGAATGTCCATGCCAAATCAATTTCACTTTCAATCACCCTCTTCTAATAATTTCAATCTTTTCAGTTCATGATAAATACCATCATTTTCAACACTTTCACAGATGGCATCAGCATGCTTTTTTAATTCCTTATGACCATTTTCCATAACTACACTATAATGACACTTTTCGATCATTGGCAAATCGTTCATACTATCACCAAAACAAATCGTATCTTCTAACGAAGCATTCAAATAAGCAACCACTTTTTCAATAGCTTGTCCTTTATCAAATCCTTTTGGTATGATTTCTCCTAAAATAACATCAACTTGATCATCATCATGAATAATGATATGAAAATCATTGTTAAATTCTTTTTTCAATTGTTCCAAATCGCCTTTTTTAAGAGCAATAAAACACATTTTATAAACATCAATATCATCATGATATAGATGAAATGGTAAAACCCCTAAGTCTTTTTCTGATTGTCTGATCATTTCCCTTTGTTGAACATTGATATGACTTCTTTTTGTCCCGAAAAGATATAATTCATCAACAATCGTATCTTGATAAACAGCTTTTTCAGTTTCATAATTATAATAAACATGATTTCTTTCAAAACATTCACTCACTTTTTTTACCATTTCATTTGATAAAGTATGTTGATCAATAATATGATGATTGATTTCTATATAACTTCCAGCAAAACAAATATATCCATCAAAACCAATATACTCTAGATTTTTTATTGCACATCTAGCTCTACCAGTACAAAGAAACACCAAATTTCCATTTTTTTGAGCCTTTTTGATAGCCTGATATACTTTTTTTGACACTTTTCCTAATTTGGAAATCAAAGTTCCATCAATGTCTAAAAAAATCATTTTCTTCATTTTATCACATCCTATTTCCTCATATATTGATAAAAGAATGGAAAAATTCATTCTTTATTCTTGAATACATAAGTTCATAATACCCAATAAGGTATATTCAACTAAATTTTCTATCTTGATAATATGTGGAAAATGAGTCAAATGGAAACCACTTAATGACTTTTTGATTTCTATTTCAACATCTTTACCATCAAAAATCAAATCACTATAGATTATAATTTCTTCAGGAGAAACAATGGCAATTATACTTAATATCTGTTTTGTCACCAATTCTAAAGTTCCTTCTGGTGTATTGGCAAGTCTAAAATAATCATCACTCAATTGTAATGGTAATAATTGAACTTCTCCTGCTAAACCGCCAAAACCTTTGATCAACTGTCCATTAATAATCACTGCAGCTCCCGCCATCCTATTGATTGGTTGGAATAACATTGATAATGACTGATGCTCTTTTTGAGAAGCATAATAGCCAACCGCGGCTGCATTGACATCGTTAATGATAAAAACAGGTTTATGATATCTTTCTTCAAGAATATCAGTTAATTTCTTATTTTTCATCTCATCAATAATACCTGAATGTATAAAACCATCAACAATAACTCCTGGTAAAGCAATACCAATGACATCAACTTTTTCATTTTGTAATAACACAGTATCAATAGCATCTAAAACATCCTGTAAAGAAATATGATGTTTAATGATCTTACTATCTAAAATAATACTTTGATCATACTGGTAAAGTCGATAGGAAATATGACTGTTATCTCCATTAGAATTAATAGAAACAGCTAAAATGTTTTTATCAGTACTCAACTTGACAACTGAAAATAAGGGTTCGATATACTCTGTCTTTTTTCTCTCTCTTTGTGATAAAGCTTCATCAACAAATGTAATCAAAGCACCTACATTATATTTTGCAAAAACTTGAGGAGGTATCTTTAATACTAATTGATTTTTCAATACTTTTTCTACCTGTAAAGACACATAGGACACTTGTGGTGCCAACAAAATAACATCATAATTGAGACCTTCCTGATATAACTTCTGATATCCTACCGCAGCAACCTCAATATTTAAAGACAATATTTGAATCGCATCTCTAATCTTTTGTGCAAAAAATTCAGTTGTCATCCCACCACTACAACATAACAGAATGCGACATTTTGGTTTATTGACAATTTTTTTAATGCAATTTGTCATTTCATGAAATAATGAGATAGCATGTTTTAATGTTTTAAATTGAAAATGTAAATAAAATTCCATTTCATCAGTAATTTTATTCATAACACATAATTCAATAATATCTTGGGGATTAAATGTAATATAACTATAACAGAATTCATTTTCAATAATGATAACATCTTGATCCTTTTCATTTAAATAAAGATCATAGAAGTCTGCCTTTTGGTATAACAGCCATTGTTTAAATATTATTGTATGTATGTCTCTTAAAAACTCATCCATTGGTATCCCTCTTTCTATATGTTC
>CAMFRJ010000086.1 GCA_945981915.1 uncultured Erysipelotrichaceae bacterium | reverse complement strand
TAATTATAGTTTATTGTATTTAGAATTAGGACAATATCAAAAAGCTATTGATTTGGCTTTGTGTGCTTTAAAGATTGTTAAAAAGAATCAAGATTATCCTAAAATGGCTGTAAGCTATGCCAATCTATCACAAATGTATTTGTCGATTAATCAAAAAGAACAGGCAAAAGAGTGTGTTAATAAAGCCCTTGAATTATTTGAAAATCATGCACAGCATGATTCTCATTATTATTCTGCGCTTGCAACAAAAGGACAATATGAATGGGCAATAGGAAATGATGATCTGGCACTTGACTATTACAATCAGGCTATTGAAGGGGTAGAAAGAATTTATGGTCATAGTCAAGATTACTACACTCTTATTAATAATAAAAAGAAGATATTAGATAGAAAAAAACAACCTATCAAGGGATTGACTCTTTGTCAAAAATATTATGAGACATATGGGAAAGTTCTTCTTGAAACAAAATATCATGATTATCTTCCTTACATGGCTATTGGGATGTTTGGTTATGGTTCGGATTGTTTAGGCTATGATGATGTGATTTCGAGAGATCATGATTTTGGTGGTGGTTTTTGTATATTGTTACCACAAGATATTTATGATCAAATTGGTCGAAAGCTACAAGTTGATTATGACCAGTTGCCAAAGGAATTTATGGAAGTCAAACGTTTGACTTCCAAACAAGGACAAGGAAGAGTTGGTGTTTTCGAAATGAATCAGTTTTTCTTACAATTCTTACATCATTATCCTCAAACGGTAGAAGATTGGCTTAACATGGATGAACAAGCGTTATTAAATTGTACAAATGGCATGATATTTGATGATCCATATGGAAAAGTGACGCAAATCAGAAAAGAATTGGCGTATTATCCAGAAGATATTCGTATCAAAAAAATAGCACGTGCAGTTGCTAAGATTGCTCAATCAGGACAATACAATTATGCAAGGTGTATGAAAAGAAAAGATGTTGTAGGAGCACAATTGGCATTAAACGAGTTTATTGATCAAACATTATCTTTGATTTATCTGATGAATAAAAAATATAAACCATATTATAAATGGAGCTTTTATGGATTAAAAGATTGTGTCATTTTGTATGATCTTAAAGATTGTTTAGAAAAACTTGTTCTTTTGCCACAACAAAGTCAGCAATGGAATGAACCTTATGATATCATCAATATAAAAGATGAGAAAGTGAAATTGATTGAATATATATGTCATCGCATTGTTGAAGAATTGAATGCATCGGGGTTGTCTTTAAGAACAGATGATTTTTTAGATGATCATGTGATGGATATCATGGATCATATTCAAGATCCAAAAATTAAAAACAAACATGTCATGGAGGGATAATAATGATTGAAGAAATAATTCAAAGGGAATGGGAGTTTTTTCAAGATGTACACAATATCGGAGGAAGGGCTTCTTGCCAAGATGATTATGAAACATTTTTCCTACAAAGAAGAGGACAATTTGCAGTCTTTTTTCCTGAAGTTAATGCCTCTTATTTACAAGATCTCAAAGATGCAAAAGCAAGGGGCCAAAATCCAATTATGGAAAAATATGCCTATATGATGGAATCTACAGATTATGATTATTATAAAACTATTGAAGATCAACTTCCTTCAAGAAGTCAGGAAACAAGAGAAATCATTGATGCTATCTGTTTAATTGAGGTTTCTATGAAAGAAGAATTTCATGATAAATATCCGCGATTAGCCAGTCGTTCTCGACTGATCCATACTTATGAAGATACAAAAGAACAGACATCATTTGAAACATATTTAAGAGGAGAACTGTCTACCTATTCTCCAAAGACCTTGTATCTATATGGTCAAATGTTGACAAAAATGATTCATCAAAAACAAAATATCGTTTTATTGATTCAAGAACAAACCGTTCAGGGTTATGGATACTCTTCTTTAGAAGAAGCAGAAGAAAAATTATAGATGAATTTATCAAAATAGATTTTCTTTTAGATATGAAGTATGGTAAAATATGCATATGTAAAGATATTTGAGGAGGTATAATCATGAAGATTTTATTATGTTGTTTAGCGGGGGTCACTTCAACTCTTTTCTCTACGAAATTAAAAGAGGCAGCATCAAGAAATCGTGTAGATGCGACTGTTTGGTCAGCTTCTGAACATGCGGTTGAATATTCTATTGATTTGGCAGATGTTGTTTTGGTAGAACCACAATTAAAAGGATCAGTTGACAAGATCAAAGATATGAACCCAGAAAAACCGGTCATCTTAATTAGTGAAGAAGACTTCAAAAATTTTAATGCTATGAAGATATTCCAAATGGCATATGATGCTGTTAATAAATAAGAATGATTTATCATTCTTTTTTTCTAAAAAAAGTTTCATAAAAAAATAATATATAATAAAAAAATGAAAAAAAATGACAAGGAGAAGAAAAATGAAATTAGGAGCAATTGAAGCAGGTGGAACAAAATTTGTCGTATGTATTGGAGATGAAATGGGAAATGTCATTGATAGACATTCATTCCCAACAGAAACACCAGAAAAAACAATGGAAAATGTATTCAAATATTTTGATGGAAAGGATATTGAAGCTTTAGGAGTAGGAAGCTTTGGACCTATTGACCCAGATCCAGAAAGTCCAACTTATGGGTATATTACAACAACACCAAAACCAGGATGGACAAACTATAATATTATGGGAGCATTAAAAGAAAGATATGATATTCCTATGGGATTTGATACAGATGTCAATGGGGCAGCATTAGGAGAAGCAACTTTTGGTGCAGCGAAAGGATTAGATAGTGCTTTATACTTAACAATTGGAACTGGTATTGGTGGTGGTGCCATTATTGGTGGACAACTTGTACACGGTCTATTGCATCCAGAAATGGGACATATGAAAATGATTGTCAGAAGTGATGATCAATATGAAGGAACTTGCCCTTATCATGGAACATGTTTTGAAGGATTAGCAGCAGGACCTGCTATTGAAAGAAGATGGGGTAAAAAAGGAAATGAACTTCCTGAAGACCATCCAGCATGGGATCTAGAAGCATATTATATTGGACAAGCTTGTGCAAATTATATTTTAACTTTGTCACCTAAAAAGATTATCTTAGGTGGAGGTGTTATGCATCAAAAACAACTTTTCCCTATGATTCATCGTTATACTCAAGAATTCTTAAATGGTTATATTCAAAAAGAAGAAGTGACAACTGATAAGATCAAAGATTATATTGTTTATCCAGGACTTGGAGATAATGCAGGAGTTGTTGGTGCACTCGCACTTGCAAAAGCAGCTTTAGAAGATTAAACATTGGAACTATCCAATGTTTTTCTTTTCAAATGTGAAGACTTTGTTATAATAGTAGATGTTAGAGGAGGAAAGAAAATGGCAAAAGTAGATACATTAGCTATCCATGAAGGATGGAAACCAAAAAAAGGAGAACCAAGAGAAGTACCAATTTATCAAAGTACAACTTTTAAATATGATACAAGTGAAGAAATGGGGAGATTATTTGATTTAGAAGACTCTGGATATTTCTATACACGATTACAAAATCCAACGAATGATGCAGTGGCTGCTAAGATTGCTGCTATGGAAGGTGGCGTAGCAGCAATGTTGACAAGTTCTGGACAAGCAGCTAACTTTTTTGCTGTATTTAATATTTGTGAAGCAGGAGATCATTTGATTGCTTCATCAGCTATTTATGGTGGTACATATAATTTATTTGGTGTGACTATGAAGAAAATGGGTATTGATTGTACTTTTGTTGATCCTGATATTTCTGAAGAAGATTTACAAAAAGAATTTAGAGACAATACAAAATGTGTTTTTGGAGAAACGATAACAAATCCAACAGTACAAGTTTTTGATATTGAAAAATTTGCAAGAGTCGCTCATAAAAATGGAGTTCCTTTAATTATTGACAATACTTTTGCAACACCAGTGAATTGTCAACCATTCAAATGGGGTTGTGATATTGTGACTCATTCTACAACAAAATATATGGATGGTCATGGTGTTGCTGTTGGTGGAGCTATTGTTGATAGTGGAAACTTTGATTGGCTAGCACATAGAGAAAAATTTCCAGGATTGACTACACCTGATGAATCATATCATGGTGTTGTTTATGCAGAAAAATTTGGGAAATTAGCATATATCACAAAGGCGACATCACAATTAATGAGAGATTTAGGTTCTATTCAATCTCCACAAAATGCTTTCTATTTATCATTAGGTTTAGAATCATTGGCTGTAAGAATGAAGAAACATTGTGAAAATGCTTTAGCAGTTGCAAAATATTTAGAAGCTCATGAACAAGTGGCATGGGTTAAATATGCTGATTTAGAAAGTGACCCATATCATGAATTAGCAAAAAAATATTGTCCAAATGGAACATGTGGTGTTTTATCATTTGGTTTAAAAGGTGATAGAGATACAGCTGAAACATTTATGGATAGTTTAAAACTTGCTTCTATCGTTACACATGTGGCAGATGCAAAAACATGTTTATTACATCCTGCAAGTCATACACATAGACAAATGTCAGAAGAACAGTTAAAAGAAGCTGGTGTTGCACCTGATTTAATTCGTTTGTCAGTGGGTATTGAAGATGCAGAAGATATTATTGCAGATTTAAAACAAGCTTTTGAAGCGATTCAATAAAAGATGGATAGCCATCTTTTATTTTTTTTATTATTGGCTATAATAACATTGTGAGGTGTATCTATGAAAATTGCTCTAGCTCAAATAGATATTGTTTATGAAGATATTCATAGCAATTTTGCAACTGTCGAAGAATTTATTGTTCAAGCAAAACAAAATGATACAGATCTGATTATTTTTCCAGAAATGACCTGTACGGGTTTTAGTATGAATTGCCAAAAAATTGCTCATGAAGAAGAAACGATATATTTTATGAAAAATTTATCTAAGACATATCATATTGTGATTTGTTTTGGATTAGTTGTTTGTCGCAATCATCGCTATTATAATCGCTTAATGATTGTTGATGGTGATGAAGAATTGTTATCTTATGATAAGATACATTCTTTTCATGAGGAAGCCCAATATTACGAAAAAGGCAATCATATCAATCGTTGTTTTATTAAACAGATTCCTATGACGGCTTTTATTTGTTATGACTTGAGATTCCCTGAAATATTTCAATACGCTTCAAAAAATTGTGATGTGATTATTGTCATTGCTTCATGGCCAAAGCAAAGAGATGAACATTGGTTAACGCTTTTGAAAGCACGAGCAATTGAAAATCAATGTTATATCATTGGTGTCAATCGTGTAGGAAAAGATGAAAAATCAGTTTATTTAGGACACAGTGTTATTTATAATAGTAATGGTGATAGAATTACATCTTTAACTTGTGAAGAAGAAAATATTTATTGTGAAATTGAGAGAAAAGATATTGATGATTCACGACGTGGCTTTTATACAAAACAGGATCGAAGAGATGAGCTTTATGTGAAATTATATCAAGAAAAATAGAGGTTGATTGATAATGAAAAACGAAAAAGATTGTATGTTACAACATATCAATAGTATCACTGATAAAAATAATCCACTTTTTAAGATCATTGGTTATTATTTGCATGATCAAGAATGTATAGATGAGCTTAAAGACTATTTAGGAAGAAAAATGATCATCATAGGGTTTATCATTGTTTTGGCAGTGAATATTTTACTATTTGCTGATATGAGTTATCTTTGGATAAGTCATTATTCTTTGATTATGAAATTGTTGATGATGGGACTACTTGTTTTCGTGGATTATATTGTTATTAAAAAATATAAAAGTTTCATTGCGCTTTGTTATAGCTACAAGGTTCTTTATTTACGTATTCAGCAGATTCCATTGGATATCTTAACAAAGGTATATGATAGAATTTTAAATCAGAAAATGTCGCTATGACCAAACAAAAGAGTTTGTTTGGTTTTTTTATTGTATTTTTTTTAATGCATTTTAAGAAATCAAATGACTTTTGTTGACATTATAT
>CAMFRJ010000085.1 GCA_945981915.1 uncultured Erysipelotrichaceae bacterium | reverse complement strand
ATATTGAATACATAGACATTAAATGATATAATTTGTCTATAATAATATAGGAGGGATTTTTATGGCAAACCTGCGAGAAACAATTAGACCATCAGCGGATTTAAGAAATCATTATAATGAAATTTCTAAACAATGCAGAGAAGAAAAAGAAGCGGTAATCATTACCGTTCATGGCAAGGGAGATACTGTATCTCTTTCTTTTGAAGAATATCAAAATATGAAGGCTCATATTGAATTATTAGAAACACTAGCTGAAGCTGAAGATGATGTAAAAAATGGACGTGTTGCTCCTATTAATGAAACATTTGATGATTTAAGAATGATATTAAAAGGTAAGTAATATGAAATATAATATTATTCGAACAGATAAGGCAGATGAAGGAATCAGACACACTGTTTTATATTTGGCAAATCATTTTGGTAATGAATTTGCTTTAGAAAAGTTAGATTATATTGAAAATACTATCTTACTTTTAGAAGATAATCCTTATATAGGAACGTTGCCTAGATATGCGGTTTTAAAAAGACAGGGATATCGGGTTCTAATATTAGAAAAAAATTTAGCATTCTACAAAGTTGATGAAGGGAAAAGACAAGTTATTATTTATGCTTTTGTTGATCAAAGGCAAGATTATTTGAATATTATTAGAGGTTTATAAGGCTAAAAAGGGTTTTACATTCTAATTGTATTGATAATGATGAATATTTGGATGTACATGATAAGTTAGAAGATGAAGTGGATGCTCAAATTAAGAAAAGGTATAATAACAAAATAAAATAAATACTCATAAATAGAAAAGGGATAATGAGACAGGATAACTGAAACATTGTTCTTTTTTTGTTTAACTTATATGGAAAAATTCAACAACAAAATAATTTAAAACATAGAAACTGTCTTTACAAGAAGATTTAGGTATGAAAATTTTTATAAATTGAAGCATTAAAAAAGTATAAAAAAATTAGTGAAAATGATGCACGAAATTTAACAGTTTTATCAGTATAGTGAAGGGATTGAAATAACCCTAGAGAGAACCTTGAAAATTGAATAAAGGTAATATCAATACATACCTGATTATTAAATCAAAAATAATGATACTCATGATTAGCCTTAATTCGAGCGTTAAAAGCGTCGCAAATATAGGAATCGTACAGGATAAAACAAATTGAAACCTGTTTGTTATTAAACAAGTGCTCTGTTAACAAGGTTATACAGAGATTGATATTTATAATTTGTACAGTTGAATATTTCAAAAAATTTGTTCAACGTTCTTTGAAATATCGCAAATTTGTACATTACTAATTTCTTGAATTTTTTCTTATGATTTAAGCGAAGGAGGAAACGAATATGGATAACAATAAAGATGAAAAAATATTACTAACATTAAAAGAAGCAGCAAATTATTTTGGTATTGGAATTAATACATTAAGGAGACTTACAAATAAACATACCAATTTATGTATTTTTAATGGAAATAGAAGAATGATCAAGAGACCAACTATGGAAAAAAGGTTACTTAATCATAATGTTTTTGATTGTTAGGTGAAATAGTATGGGAAAAGATTTAAGAAATAAAGAACTAGGAATAGGAATAAGTCAAAGAAAAGATGGAGTATATGTTGCTCGTTTTACTAATAGAACGGGAAAACGTATCTTTCTTTCTGACAGTGACTTAAGTTTATTAAGAAGAAAGTTTGAAAAGGCAAAAGTTGAAGATTATGAAAACAGAAGTGTTGCTAGAGGATCTTATACTATAAAAGAATGGTATGATTTTTGGATGGAAAATTATAAAGTTAATAGTGGAGTTACGAGACAATATTTGGATCAGTTAGATTTATTTTTCAACAAATACGTTATTTCGAAAGATCGAGGAAATATTGATTTGCGAGATTTAAGGAATATTGATATTCAACTTATGATTAATGAAGCGAAAAAAGATTCGACAAGTGCGGCAATACATTTATTATCTATATTAAAACAAATGTTAGAATTGGCTTATGAAAATGATTTAATAGAGCGTAATCCTGCTAAAAGTGTTCATATAAAAAAACCAAAAAGAAAACCGACCGAGGCAATGTCAAAAATGGACGAAGAAATGCTTTTAAAGAATATTGCATCTCAACAAATAAAAGATATGGTATTAGTAATGTTAAATACAGGACTTAGAATTGGAGAATTATTAGGTTTATCATTTGATGAAGTTAATTTGGATGAAAAGTATATAGTGATTAGTCATCAATTATCATATAAAAGAAATGAAGAACGTGAATACACATTTGCACAAACTAAAAATAAGAAAGAAAGAGTAATTCCACTTAATGATATATCTTATGAAATACTAGATAGAGTTATTAAAAAAAGACAATCACAATTAGGAAAAAGATATAGAGGTAAGAGTGCTATAAGTGATCAATTAATATTTGTAAGTTTTTATGGAGATGCGTATTGCAGAACAGGATTTAATAGTACACTTAGTTATTCAATAAATAAAACCATAAAATCAGGATATGAATTTGAATGTCCAAGATTATCTCCACATATTTTTAGACATACTTTTGCAACAAGATGTTTGGAAGCAGGTATGTCAGCAAATACTGTAAGTTCATTGTTAGGACATGGCACAATCAGAATGACACTATCATATGTACACAACAGTGCAGATAAGTTTAGAGAGGATACGGCTCTATTGAATAAAATTTAGCCATTTTTGCTGGAATAAATTGGTATTAATCCAATTTTTTATGTAAAAAAACAAGGATTTATAAGTGTTTTGAGCAATTCACAACATTCTTGTCAATATTGTTGTCAAATAATAAAGATCAATAAAAGCTATCAACACTGTTGATGGCTTTTTTATACAATAGAGATATTATCAGCTAAATAATTCAATTCAATCTTATAATTCATAATCATAGGAAGTTGATGATGCTGTTTTTATATTATACGAGGAGAAAAACATGGAAATTAGAGATGGTAAAGAATAGAAGATGTAAAAAGTCTTATTATTGAGTATACACAATGGTTAGATAGAGATCTAACATTTCAAAATATTGATGATGAATTAAATAATCTGGAAGGTAAATACTGTCCTCCTCAAGGAGAAGTACTTATTGCTGTAGATGGTGATAGAGTACTGGGAATGATTGCTTATCATAGGCATGATGATCAAAGATGTGAAATGAAAAGACTATATGTCAAACCAGAAGCAAGAAAGAATCATATAGGTCAGCAACTGATTCAAGAAATAATAAAACATGCAAAAGATGCAGGATTTCAAGAAATGGTATTAGATACAATTGAACCTCTTCAATCAGCAATTCATCTTTATCACCAATTTGGATTTGAAGAATGTGTTCCTTATTATGATAATCCAATGGAAGATGTTATTTATATGAAAAAAAGTTTGCTTTAAAAACTACTTTTTACAAAAAATGATAAATTTAGATGGAGAAATAATATATAGTCATACATACAAATTGGACAATGAATAAGATAAGATTTTTGATTCTTTTCCTATGAGAACGTTCGACCAGTGGAATGAATATGGATAAAGATTAAAGAACCATCCCTTGTAAGCTCCTTTTTTGAAATCAATAACGTAAAAAAGTTGTATTTTTTACGTTAAAGATAAAGTATTCATGGGATGTCAAGAGGTAATGTGAGTTACTATCTAAATGGTACTGAGAAAACGATAGCTTTCGTCTAAGAATAATAAAGACGAAAGCTTTTTTGATATATGTTATAAACACACCGATATTGATGTTTATTGTGACGATGATAACTTTAATACAATCAATGTATGGAATTGTAATAAAAATATTTGACACTGATGGATTTCTCTATTATTGGTTTCCTATGTATAAAAATTTTATTCCGTTCAAGCAATAAACTCATGCATGTAAAAATGATTCTTGACTAAAAATAGCGAAAACGGTTTTTTATATTGTATTTAAGTTTCTTGCTTGCTTACTTTCTATTGATATAATAAGAATGAGGATAGGAGGATTATCATGAAGTCTATTTTAATTAAAGATACAACAAAAGAAGAAAGAGAAAAAATTATTCAACAGGCTTTGTCTGCTTGTGGTGGTGCCTGTGATTTTTGTAATGGGTGTGATAATTTAGGTGGAGGAAGAATTGACACGCTATATCAAGATTATATCAATGGGAAAAAAGAAATCGCTCAGATTAATGCAGAATATCATCGAGGGTTAGTCAAATAAAATTATCATTAGCTCATGTTGATGAAAGGAATATGACATCATTTTTAAAGAAATAATGATAATAAATGTGAAAAAATGGAATGAAGAAAAGCTTTTTTATAGAAAAAAGAGATAGCTGCTAAACAATATCAAGGTGACAAAGAATTGAGTATTGCAGATGTTGAAAGAAAAACAAGATATGGTGTCAAACATTAAATGGTTAATGAAATAATAGAAATCAGTTTATATGCTCATCATGAAACAACTGTTTTTTATCATCATGATCAAGAAGATATTGTTTTATTTGTAAAGATGAGCTTTAAACGTTTTCGTATGGTCATTGCTTTGACTAGAATTTATCCTCGTGGTGATGAATGAGAAGCTTATGAAGAAGGATTATTGGTTTACGATGCTATTTTTGATGAATTGTTAAAGTATGGTCTTGAACCAGTAGTTACATTATGAAGCACCTCTTACTTTAGTAAAAGAATATGGATCATGGAGAAATAGAAAATGAGTTGATTTCTTTGTGAAATATGCGATGACTTTCTTGAGAAGATATAGAGGAAAGGTCAAATATAGATTGATCTTTAATGAAATCAATGCAACGATGAAAGTATCAAGACTAAGGTATTAAGTTGCTCTTATTTTTGAAGATGATGAAGATATCGGAAAAACTGTCGTTTAGGCATCATATGATATGTTTGTTGCCAGTACTCTAGCTGTTATTGAAGAATATAAAATTAATCCAATAGAATTTAGATGTTCATTGAATTAACTTTATAACAAATATCATGTCCCATTAATGATTGTTGAAAATGGTATGGTAGCTATTCATGATCAATACAGAATTGATGATTTAAGAGATGATATTAAAGAAATGATCAAAGCTGTAGAAAAAGATGATGTTGATTGAATGGGTTATACATCATGGGATGTATAGAACTTGTATCAGCTAGAACAGGTGAAATGAGAAAACGCTATGGATTTATTTTTGTCGATAAATATGATGATGAAATGTTAGAAAATTAAAGATTCTTTCTATTGGTATCAAAAAGTGATTGCTTTTAGTGGAAAAGATTGGGACTAACAAACAGATCATTAAGTAAGGTTGAATAAATTTAAGAAGGATTAATGAGGGAGATTCCTAGATAGGAAATATCAGTTTAAAAAAGTATATGAAATTAATGAATATATTCTTGCATATTATTTCATTTGTGTTTAAGTGAGGGAGGAAATTATGTATCAAACAGTTATTTTTGATTTAGATGGATTATTAATTGATAGTGAGATCATCTCATATCAGTTGTATCAAGATTTACTTAGACCATATGGGTATTCTTTTTCAATAGAAGATTATTGTCAAAATTATAGTGGGAAAACAGCTATTGGAAATATAAAATCGTTGATTCAAAGATATTCTTTGCCTATTTCAGTAGATGAAGGATTATCTTTTGTTGCTTTAAAAGAGAAAGACTATATTCAAAAGGGGATTCCATTAAAAAAAGGTGCTCAAGTTTTATTAACTTATTTAAAAAAGAATCATTATCAAATAGTTTTGGCGACTTCTAGTATGAAGGAAAGAGCGTTGGCTATTTTAAAACAAAATCATATTGATACATATTTTGATGATATGGTTTTTGGTGTAGAAGTGAAAAATGGGAAACCATATCCAGATATTTTTTTAAAAGCTTGCCAAAAGGTTCATGCAAATTCCAATGAATCTCTTGTTTTAGAAGATAGTGAAGCAGGAATACAGGCTGCTCATAGTCTGTCTCTTATACACATCTGACGCTGCCGACGATATGCAGTGTG
>CAMFRJ010000084.1 GCA_945981915.1 uncultured Erysipelotrichaceae bacterium | reverse complement strand
ACACAAAAATTTAAAACCATTTCCTAAAGATTTCCTTTGGGGAGCGAGTACATCAGCTTATCAAGTAGAAGGAGCAAATCTATCTCATGGTAAAGGGCCATCTGTACAAGATGTCAAAAAAGTACCAGAAGGAACTTCTGATCTCACTGTATGTGCGGATCATTATCATAGATATAAAGAAGACATTGCTTTAATGGCAGAAATGGGATTCAAAGTATATCGTTTTTCCATTTCTTGGTCTAGAATCTTACCAAAAGGGATTGGCGAAGTAAATCCAGAAGGTATTGAATTTTATAATAATGTGATCAATGAATGTTTGAAGTATAACATAATTCCATTAGTCACAATGTTTCATTTTGACATGCCACAAGCATTAGAAGAAATGGGTGGTTGGGAAAAAAGAGAATCTATTGACTGGTTTACAAACTTTGCGAAAGTCATGTTTGAAAACTTTGGTGATAGAGTCAAATACTGGTTAACAATTAATGAACAAAATGTATTGATCTTATCAGGTGATATTATTGGAACAACAACATTGACTGGTCCTGAAAAATATAAATCATTGTACCAACAAAACCACCATATGTTAGTTGCTCAGGCGAAAGCAATGGCACTTTGTCATGAAATGGTAGAAGGTGGTAAGATTGGACCTGCACCAAATATTGCTCTTGCTTATCCTGCTAGCTGCAAACCTGAAGATATCTTAGCTGCACAAAACTTAAATGCTATTAGAAACTGGCTTTATTTAGATATGGCAGTTTATGGTGTTTATAACAATTTGGCATGGGCATTCATGGAAAAAAGAAATGCAACACCAGTGATTGAAGAAGGAGATATGGAAATCTTAAAGAATGGTCATCCAGATTTTATTGGATTTAACTATTATTCTACAGCTACTGTTTCATGGTGTGGAGAAGATGAAAAAGAAACATTTGGACATGATCAACAAAAGACAAGAATGGAATCTGAAGTTTATTTAGGAGCTGCTAATCCAAATTTACCTCATACTGACTTTGGATGGGAAATTGATCCATTTGGTTTTAGAGCGACTATTCGTGAAATGTATTCTCGTTATCGTTTACCAATGATTGTTACTGAAAATGGTTTGGGTGCTTATGATAAATTGACTGAAGATGGAAAGGTTCATGATCTATATCGTATTGAATATTTAAGAAAACATATTGAACAGATCCAATTAGCAATTACTGATGGTGCTGAAATGTTAGGATATTGTCCATGGTCAGCTATCGATTTGATCTCTACTCATGAAGGTATGGTGAAACGTTATGGATTTATCTATGTTGATAGAGACGAATTTGATTTAAAAACATTAAACAGATATAGAAAAGATTCATTCTATTGGTATAAAAAAGTTATTGCTTCTAATGGAGAAGATCTTTCTGATTAAAGCTTGTTGCAAGACAAGCTTTTTCATTTTATGAAAAAAATAAAAAAGTCATTGTTTTTTTTCTATTGTTTCATTATGATATCAAAAGAAAAATAGGAGATAGAACGATGAGGGATGTAAAAAGATATTTATTGGTTATATTTTGTTTTATTATGATAGGTTTTGGATGTGCTTTGACTTTAAAAGCCGCAGTTGGTGTTGGTGCTTGGGATGCTTTAGGTCAAACAGGTTATGATTTATTAGGAATAAAAGCAGGGACTGTCTCAATGATTTTGAATTGTTCTTGTGTTCTTGTTCAAATTATCATTTTGAAAAAAGATTTTAGACCTGTACAACTACTCCAAATACCTTGTTCAATTATTTTTGGTTATGTTACAAATTTTGTATTATACGACCTGTTAAGTGCAATCACAATCAATTCTTATATGCTCAATGTCTTATTATTTGTATTTGGTGTTTGTTGGAATGCTTTTTTCGTTTCAACGATTATGTGTATTGATGCTGTAACGACAGCATTAGAAGGAGCTTGTGCAGCTTTGACAAAAGTATTACCATTTCAGTTTTCAATCATCAGACAAGCTGTTGATGTCATTTCCATTGGTGTGATTTTGGTTGTTGTCTTGATATTCCATATTCCTTCTTCAATTAGAGAAGGAACTGTCATTGCAACAATTATCTTTGGTCCTTTATTAGGAATCTTTATGAGATATATTCAACCTGTTGTACAAAAACTTGATTTACATAATTTTCAACAAGATTAAAATAAAAAGTTGTTAGACAACTTTTTTTCTTTTATTTTCTTGTTATAATAGAGATAAAAGATTTTAAAGAGGAAAATGAATATGGAAGACTATAAAAAATTAATTGATATATGTCAGGGAAAACATATTTATATACAGACACATAATTTTCCTGATCCTGATGCTATTGCATCTGCTTATGGTTTGCAAAAATTATTAGCATCGTTCGATATTCCTTCAACAATTTGTTATGCAGGGAAAATTGATAAATTAAGTACAAAAAAAATGACAGAAATTTTTGAAATTGAGATGTATAGTTATGATGAAATTCAATCAGCTATGCATGAAGATGATTATATCATTTGTGTTGATTCACAAAAAAATGGTGGAAATATTACGGATTTTATAGGGGATGAAATTGCTTGTATAGATCATCATCCAACTTATGAAGATTGTGATTATTTATACAGTGATATACGTTTAGTTGGTAGTTGTTCAACTTTGATTACCGATTATTTTCGACAACTTGGTATAACTATGGATGTTTTAACAGCAACAGCTTTATTTTATGGCTTGAAGATGGATACTTTACAATTATCAAGAGGTGTTCATCAAGAAGATATTGAAGCATTTACTTATTTGTTTTATTTAAAAGATGATCATTTGATTTCACGGATTGAAAAAAACAGCATTGAATTTCATGATTTAAAAGCATATGGAGCTGCTATTGAAAATATCAAGCTATATGGTAAAGTTGGTTTTGCGGCAATACCATTTTCTTGTCCTGATGCTTTGATTGCCATTGTTTCTGATTTTATTTTACAGTTAAATGAAGTCGATTTAACAGTCATCTACGCTTATCGTCAAGATGGTATTAAATTTTCATTAAGAAGTGAAAATCCTGATATTCATGCTGGTGAAGTCATTCATCATGCGTTACGTCATTATGGTAATGGTGGCGGGCATCCTTCAATGTCAGGAGGACTCATTCCTAAAGAGATGGTTAGATTACTAGGAAATTATCCAGATGATAAAATACGTGATCTGTTTTTAGATGTTTTATATCAGTATAAAGATGAACTTCAATTAGATTAAGACGCTACATATCAATTTGCAGCGTCTTTTTTCAACTGATTTAATAATACAAGAAGTGTAGGGATGAGTATGATAATGGCAGCAAACCAAGCTATTGGATTAGCAAAACAAATGGCCTGATAGCCAAAAGGTGCAACTAGTAAAAAGGCAACAGCACTTCTTGCAATTAATTCAGCAGCTCCTGCTAACATTGTTAAAGCAGATTTTCCCAAACCTTGAATTGTATTTCTTGAAACAAATAAGATTCCTAAAACAAAATAGAAAAGACTGTTACAAATTAAAAATTGTTGAGCATCATTGATAACACTTATCTCATTTCCTGATACAAATAATAGAGTGAGATATTTACCAAAGAAAATCATGAAAAGACAAGCGATGATACCATAACCAATAACTAAGAGCATAGCTTCTTTGAGTCCTTTGAAAATACGCCCGATTTTTTTAGCACCTAAGTTTTGACCTGCAAATGTTGCCATTGTGGCTCCCATCATATCCATTGGTTGCGTGAAAAACATAGATAATTTTTGTGCAGCTGCAATCGCAGCGACTTTTTGAGAACCTAAAGTATTAACAGCACTTTGTAAGATAACAGCACCAATAGCTGTAATCGAAAATTGTAAAGCCATAGGCACTGCAACATTGATTAATTTCATGATGAGATTTTGATTGATTTGACGAGCATGTTGATCAAATCTTAATTGTGGATATTTTTTAGCCATATAAATGAAACATAAAACGGCAGAAATACCTTGTGAAATGACAGTAGCAAAAGCAGCACCTTGAACACCCATTTGAAAATTGATGATCATGATTAAATCCAATACTACGTTTAAAACAGATGATATAATAAGAAATAATAAAGGTGTCTGACTATCACCTAAAGAACGCGAAATGCTGGCAAGAAAATTATAAGCAATTGTACATGTTAAGCCATAAAAGATAATCGAGATATAATGGTAAGATTGCTTAAAAATATTTTCTGGTGTTTGCATCCATGTTAATAATGTATCTGTTGTAAAATGTGTCAATAAAGTTAAAAATATTGAAAAGAAAATGCAAAGATAAAAAGCATTCATGATTGTTTGCAACATTCTTTTATGTTCTCTAGCACCAAAGCTTTGAGCAATTGGAATTCCAAATCCCTGTGTTAAACCTAATACAAAACCAATAACAAGAAAGTTTAATGATCCTGTTGAACCAACGGCTGCTAAAGCATCAACACCAACAAAACGCCCTACAATCATAGTATCCACGACGTTATAGAGCTGTTGGAAAATGGCGCCACCAATTAAAGGAATGCAAAAGCTAATAATGAGTTTTAAGGTGTTTCCTTGTGTAAGATCTTTTTCCATGACGTTTTTCCTCCTTTATGTGAATAAGGATAACATAATTTTAGAAAATAATATCATTTTTCATTGTTTTGAAAATTAATTAAATAAATAACGATTTTTTTCAAAATACATGAGATCAATAGCCTGAATGCCATTTTCATAGATTTCTTGCGGATAATTGTCAATAAAGTAGTTGTCTATCTTATAACAATAATGATAGCCTAACTTTGTATAAAAAGACATATTGAACATAGAAGAATTGGCTGTAGCGACAATGATTCGAGGAATATCTTGAAAGCGATTTTCGATATATTGGATCAATTGCCTTGCAAAACCATGTCCTCGATATGTGTCTATAGTCAAAAGATTTTTGATTTCTATTGTATCATTGTCGACTTGTTGGATGACAATAAAAGAGACTGGTATTTGATGATAAAAATAAGCAAATAATTGTCCCTCTCTTAAATAATCATTGACTAAATTGATGTTGGGATCACTTTCACAAAGTATCTTTGCATAGGAGAGTTTGTTTTGTGTAATTTCTTGTATCATTTTTTGATTCCTTTCTTTTCATTATTTTATCATAGTTTGATATATGATAGAATAATGAATGAGGTGAAAGACATGAATAAGAAGAAAATAAACAAGAAAAAATTAGCAGTAGCAATATTGCTTTTTATCGCTGTAATAGCAATGTTGATATATGTTGTTTTTGGTTCTTTGAATGATCAAGTTAAAGATGAAGAACCAAAGAAAACAACACCAAAGACAGAAAAAAAGGAAACGCAAAAAAAAGTTCAGGATGTAAGCTTTACCATTTCTTTTGCGGGTGACTGTACTTTAGGAAATTATGCAGGACAACCTTATGATGGTTCTTTTAATCAAGAATATGTCAATCAGGGAAGTGACAGTACTTATTTTTTAAGAAGAGTCAAGGATGTATTTGAAAAAGATGATTTAACAGTGGTCAATCTAGAAGGACCAATTACAACTGCAACGAATTATGTGACAAAACAATTTCCTTTTAGCGGTAAACCTGAATATACAAAGATCTTGACATCAGGTAGTGTTGAAGCGGTCAGTGTTGCCAATAATCATAGTGAAGATTATTATCAACAGGGACTTAGTGATACGAAAAAATATATGCAGGAAGCACAAATAGGGTTGTTTGGATATGACGATTATTTTGTTAAAGATATCAAAGGAATTAAATGTGGTTTTTTAGGTTATCGCTCTTTGTCATTGTCAATGAATAATGAAGAAGGAAGAGCTAAAATTAAAGCAGCAATTCAAAACTTAAAAGAAAAAGAAAAATGTCAATTGGTTTTTGTTTATTATCATTGGGGAATTGAAAGACAATATCAGGCTAATGATGATCAAAGATCGTTAGCGCATTTTACCATTGATGCAGGGGTAGATGCAGTTATTGGATCACATCCTCATC
>CAMFRJ010000083.1 GCA_945981915.1 uncultured Erysipelotrichaceae bacterium | reverse complement strand
ATTGATAAAGAAGGATATCAATGGGTAAAAGAACTTGGCTTTGATTTTGTTAGTGATGAAGATAAACAGCCGATTGTATTAGGTAGCTGTGGTCATAAGGTAAAAGCAGAGTAATGGAAAGATTAAATGATATAAACAACTATCTTATTGTTGAAAACGGTACTGTTAAAGAGTATGAATTTCAACAAAATATCAAGGTTATTGATCATCATTTAACGATTTATGAAGATGCCAAGATACAAATCATTTATTTATTAACACAACCAGATCAATATTGTTTTGATCTGACTATACAAGATCATACTAAAGTCGATCTTATAGAAATGTATGAAGCATCGTGCCAATGTTCTTTTCACAAAAATTTGATTGTCAAAGACAATAGTTTTGTGACTAGATATGTTGAAAACGGTTCTTATTGTCATGAAAATATTGATGTGAAGGAAACTGTTGAAATATATCAGGATGCTCATATGAATTGTGCATATGTAGAATTGGCTAATTATTCTACATTATCACAAGTTCAATATCGTTTGTTACAAGAAGGAGCAGATGTTCATTTAAGATTAGCTTCGTTAAGCAAAGAAAAAGAAACAAAACAATATCAGATGACATTGGAACATCTTGCACCTAATACTTTTGGTGATATGGATAATTATGGAATTGTCAAATCACAGGCTAAATTGATAATTGACGGTGTCGGAAGAATTACAAAAGGAAATTATCTTTCAAGTACCCATCAGACAAATAAAATCATTGTTTTTGATGATGGATGTGTTGCGCAGGCTAATCCTTATTTATATATTGATGAATATGATGTGAAAGCTAGTCATGGTGCAAGTGTGGGTAAAATAGATGAAGATCATTTGTATTATCTAGAATCGAGAGGTTTATCTAAACAAGATGCGATGCATTTAGTAACCTATGGTTATTTTTTACCGGTATTGGAATTTATTACTGTTGATTCTTTGAAAGAAAGATTTTCACAGGTATTAAAAGATAAGGTGGGATTGTAATGTTTGATGTAGAAAGTGTGAGAAAGGATTTTCCTATGCTTAATGGAAAAACAATGCATGGAAAACCATTGATTTATATTGATAATGGAGCAACAACATTAAAGCCACAATGTGTAATTGATACAGTATGTGATTATTTAACAAATTATTCAGGAAATGCTCATCGAGGAGATTATGATCTTTCTCATGAAGTTGATACAAAATATGAACATGTCAGAGATATTGTGGCGAATTTTATTCACTGTGATAGAAATGAAGTTGTTTATACTTATGGAAGTTCTGATAGTTTAAATCTTGTTGCTTTTGGATATGGAATGACACATCTACAAAAAGATGATGAAGTATTAATTACTTTAGCAGAACATGCGAGTAATACACTTCCTTGGTTTGAAGTCTGTCAAGCAACAGGAAGTGTTGTGAAATATATCGATTTGGATACTGAAGGGAAACTCACTTTAGATAACGTCAAAAAAGCAATAACAGATAAAACAAAGATTATCTCAATTGCGCAAGTGACAAATGTTATTGGTCATTTGGCACCAATTAAAGAAATTTGTCAATATGCTCATGAAAAAGGAATAATTGTTGTTGTTGATGGAGCACAAAGTGTGCCTCATCGACCAGTTGATGTCAAAGATTTAGATGTCGATTTTTTGGCTTTTTCTGCCCATAAAATGTGTGGCCCTACTGGTGTCGGTGTTTTATATGGAAAATACGAGCTATTACAAGAAACAAAGCCAACTCGTTTTGGGGGAGGAAGCAATGCCAGATATAATAGCTGCGGATTAATCAAACTCAAAAATGCGCCAACCAAATTTGAGACAGGAACTCCTAATATTGAAGGGGTTATTGGAATGGGAGCAGCTATTGAATATCTTCAAAACATTGGTATGGACAATATTACCAAGTATGAAGAACAATTAAGAGCTTACGCGATAAAAAAAATGAAAGCATTAGATAATATCGAAATATACAATGAAAATGGTATAGGACCTATTGCATTTAATATTAAAGGTGTCTTTTCACAAGATGCTGCGTCATTGTTTAATACGCATGGTATTGCAGTTAGAGCAGGGCAACATTGTGCAAAAATTTTAGATGAATATTTACATGTTTCACAAACATTAAGAGCTTCATTTTATTTTTATAATACATTTGAAGAAATTGATGCTTTTATTGAAGCATGTCAGAAAGGGGATGACTTTTTAGATGCCTTCTTTGGATAATATGATGCTTCGTCAGATTATCATGGACCATTATGAAAATCCTAGAAATCATCAACTTGTTGATGATGATAGTTATCAACATGTCAATATGGATAGTGAAACATGTATTGATAATATTGATATACAAGCAAAAATAGAAGATGGAATGATTGAAGATATTCGTTTTGATGGGGAAGCTTGTGCAATTTGTACATCAAGTACATCAATCATGACTGAGTTACTGATTGGTAAGACAATTGAAGAAGCAAAAGTCATTATTGAAAATTATATGAATATGATCTTTGAAAAAGATTATGATCCTGATATTTTAGAAGAAGCTATTGCTTTTTATAATACACATAAACAGGCAAATAGAATCAAATGTGCGACTCTAGGATGGAAAGGAATCACACAACTTATTGATGAAAGTGAAAAGAAATAGGAGGGAAAAATATGCCAGAAGATGTAACTATGATTCCCGATAAAGATATATCAGTTTTTAAAACACCAAAAGGATTGAATGAAGATATTGTTAGAGAAATATCTAAGATCAAAGGTGAACCAGAATGGATGTTGGATTATCGTTTAAAAGCATTAGATTGCTTTTTACACAAGCCTATGCCAACCTGGGGGGTTGATTTAAGTAGGATTGATTTTAATGAATATACTTATTATATCAAGCCTTCTGACAAACAGACAAATAAGTGGGAAGAAGTCCCTGATACAATTAAGGATACTTTTAACAAGTTAGGTATTCCAGAGGCTGAACAAAAGTATTTATCTGGAGTAACAACACAATATGAATCGGAAGTTGTTTACCATAATATGTTAAAAGAAGTACAAGAAAAAGGAGTTATTTTTCTAGATATAGATAGTGGATTAAGGGAATATCCTGAAATATTTAGAAAATATTTTGATACAGTTATCCCTTATAGCGATAACAAGTTTTCTGCATTAAATGGAGCTGTCTGGTCAGGTGGATCATTTATTTATGTTCCACCAGGAGTGAAATTAGAAAAACCTTTACAATCTTATTTTAGAATCAATTCTGAACAGATGGGTCAGTTTGAAAGAACATTGATCATTGTAGATAAAGGTTCTGATATTCATTATGTAGAAGGATGTACAGCACCTAATTATTCTAAGGATTCATTGCATACAGGGGTTGTAGAAATTGTTGTTTTAGAAGGTGCAAAATGCCGTTATACAACGATTCAAAACTGGTCTACTAATATTTTAAATTTGGTAACTCAACGTGCAAAAGTTTTTAAAAATGGTACGATGGAATGGGTTGATGGAAATATTGGATCAGCTGTTACAATGAAATATCCAACTTGTATGTTGATGGAAGAAGGAGCCAAAGGATCTTGTATTACGATTGCAGTTGCAGGACAAAATCAGATCATGGATTCAGGGGCGAAAATGATTCATTTAGCACCAAATACATCAAGTAGTATTGTTTCTAAGTCTATCGCAAAAAATGGTGGGAAAACGAATTATCGTGGTCTAGTCCAACATAATCCAAAAGCTATCAATGCAAAAAGTAAAGTTGAGTGTGATACTTTGATTCTTGATAATCAATCAACAAGTGATACTGTACCTACCAACTATACAAGAAATAATGATTCATTGATTGAACATGAAGCAACTGTTTCTAAAATTTCTGATGAACAATTGTTTTATTTGATGTCTAGAGGTCTTTCAAAAAAAGAAGCAACAGAAATGATTGTTATGGGATTTATTGAACCATTTTCAAGAGAATTACCAATGGAATATGCTGTTGAATTAAATCAATTGATTAAAATGGACTTTGGTGAAAATGGTATTGGATAAAAAAAGTTTAAGAAAAAAAATAATGAAGATGAGATTAGACATGAGCGAAAAGCAATATCATGATCTATCTCATTTTATTATTGATGAATTAAAAAATAGAGAAGAATTTCAACAGGCGAAGACCATTGCTGTTTATTTATCTTATCATCATGAAGTTGATACATGGGAACTGGTACAAGAGATGATAAAGATAAAAACAATTTGTGTTCCTGTTATTAAAGATCATCATCAAATGGATTTTGTAGAAATTCAAGATTTGAAATCTTTGAAAAAAAATAAATATGGAATTGCTGAACCATGTGAGGGAAAAGTCATAGACAAAAATGATATTGATGTGATGATTGTTCCTTTAGTTGGATACAATAATGATAATTATCGTTTAGGATATGGAGGAGGATATTATGATCGATATCTCATTGATTATCATGGAAAGACAATAGGTCTAGCATTCACATTTCAAAAAATTGAAGACTACATACCTGAAGAACATGATATGCCTTTAGATGTTATCTTGACAAAGTAGAATAATAGTTCTACTTTTTATTTTTTATCATATTTTATAATGGTGATGAAATATGAAAAAAATAGTCATTCTTTTTATTTCATTACTTATTTTGATAACTGCACTGTCTTTTTATATACAGCCTGCTCTTGAAGAAACGGCTAAAAAAGAAATAAATCATTTTATGCAGTTGGTTATTAATCATGTTTCATTTATTCATAAAATAGATGACCAACAATTGTTAAAAATTCAGTATAACAATGACAAAATAACTTCTTTTGGTTTTAATATGATATATCTCAATAGAGAGACTAGCGAATATGTTAATCAATTGGAAGAAACATTATCAGATATTGAAGAAGGACAATATCATAATGATAGTCACTCTGTTTATAATAAACGATTAAAGAAAGTGAGTGATAATCAAGGTGTGATTGCATCATTACCACTAGGATCACTTACAAATAATGTGTTTTTACAACATATAGGCCCTCACATACACATCAAGTATAAAACATTATCTATCATTTCTTCACAAATTCATAAGTCAGTTAAAAAATATGGTATCAATCATATATTGGTAACGATTGATCTGACTGTTCTTGTTCAACTACAGATTATTGTTCCATTAAATAGAGAGGACTATAAAAAAGAATTTCAAATTCCGTTAGTATTTGAAATTATAGAAGGGGAAGTGCCATCATGGTATCAAGGTCTATCTTAGCCAAATATTATCAAATAGATCTACAGACAACAGGTTTTTTCCATTATCAACATAATGATTACTATTTTTCAAAACAAAGAGACTTATCTTTATATCAGTTATATATCAATATGACACATTTTACACCTTATTATATTCAAAATAATATTTTTAATCAGCCTGTATCTCAAGGATATGTTCTCTATAAATATCTTAATTGTAATCTCGATGTTGAAAAAATTATTGACAATTCTTTGAAAATCATTGATCAAAGATCAGTGAAATTGATTAAAAAAGGTTGGATAGAATTGATGGATGAAAGTCAAAAGTATAAAAAAAATCATCTTATTTATCATTATAATTTTGCTTTGGGTGAGCTAGCTATTGAATTGTTTAATTATTATTTTCCCAAGGATCAAAAGATCTTTTTAGGAATAGAACACCAGCGTGCTTATCCAAATATACAATATATTTGTAATCCTGATAATCTTTTTGTAACAACAAGAATATATGACCTATCCTATTTATTTTTACAAGATTTTTTGACATTGGAACAATTGACGATGATCATTGATAATAAACGTTTAACTCAAATTGATATCATGATATTTTTATGTCAATCTATATTTCCTGTTTATTTTTTTCAACAAGTTATACAAAATCAAGTAGATGGACGTCAAGAATATCAATTCTTAACAAATCATAAATCTCATCTTCAACAACTGATCATGCTTTTTAAACACTATATTCCAATACCTGATATTTATTGGTTATAAT
>CAMFRJ010000082.1 GCA_945981915.1 uncultured Erysipelotrichaceae bacterium | reverse complement strand
TAACATAATATAGAAAAGTTATTCATTATTTATGACAAAGATATTGATTATATAATCCTTCTTTATCGATAACTTTGATTTTACCATATTTTATTTGAATGTAATTTTCACTTGCAAACTGATTTAATATCTTTGTCACAGTGACTCTTGCCAATCCAGTAGAACAAGCAATATCTTGATGGGTATAAGGAATAACACTATCTACGATATCTTTATTAATATTGTCATGTTTTGTGAGATCTAAAAGCAAAGCGGCCACTTTTTCAAATCTGTTATAAGTCTGAGCCCATTTGAGAAGTTTTGTGACATGATTACATGTTTCATTCATCATTTGTAATAATGAGATTGTTAATTCTTTTGATTCACCTAAATAAGGGTAAAGATCCTCTAATTGACATAGAATCAGTTCAACATCATTGACTGCACAAACGGTTGTAGGACGATAGGCATTTTGAAAAAAAGAAGATTCACCAAAGATACGCCCTTTATCTAAGATATCAAAAGTGATTTCTTGACCACTGGTTGAGATATCATAGACTCTCACTCTTCCTTTTATAATTAAGTATAGATATTTAGCGTCGTCTTCTTGCATATATATTAAATCATCAGCCTGATATTTTCTTTTGTAGCCTACTTTTTCAAAATAATGAAATAATTCTTGTTTAATTTTCAAAAAAATCACCTCTTTTTGTTTTAATTGTAATCTATATTACATTTTAAAACAATCGTTTTTGTTAAAGTATAACCGAGGTGAGAGATATGAAAAAAATTATACAAATTATTATTGGTAATGCACTTGTTGCATTTGCGTTGAGTGCATTAATTTTAGAAAACTCTATTATTGCAGGGGGAGCATCAGGAATTGGTAGTGCTCTTCATCATTATTGGGGACTTTCAGTTTCGTTAGTTGTTGGTATGATTAATATCACTCTATTTATCATTGGTTTCTTATTTCTTGGTAAAGAATTTGCGATGAAGACTTTGTTATCAACATTTTTATTCCCTGTTTTGTTTGATATGATGAATCAATTGTCTTGTTTACGTCATCTGATTTCTGATTCATTTTTTGCTTGTATATTAGGGGGAATCATGATTGGTTATGGAGTAGGTCTCGTCATTAAGGCAGGTGGATCAACAGGTGGTTTTGATATCATTGGATTATTGTTAGAAAAGCATTTTCATGTTCCTGTTTCTATCACAATGAATGTAATTGATCTATCTGTTTTATTGTTACAATGTTTCTTTCATAGTCCACAACAAATTATTTATGGTATTGCAACGGTAATGATAACAGCTTATGTAATGAATAACACATTAATGTCTGGAAAAGGATTGGCACAGATCATGGTCATGTCAGATCGTTATGATGTTATTCAAGAAGCTATACTCACTCAAGCCAATGCAGGAGTCACTATGCTACAAGGAATCAAGGGTTATACAAACGCGAATACACAGGTTGTTTTATCAATCATTCCATATCGTAAAGTTCCTTTCATCAAGAATCTTATTAAAGCTATCGATGATAGATCATTCATTATTGTTTCACGTATTGAAGAAGTTGGTGGTAATGGATTTACTAGAGAAATTAGAGAAAATGAATGTTAAAAAATGAGGATTCTTGTATAATAATATTTGAAGGTGAGAATGAATATATGAAAAAAGAAATTATTAAAATTGTAGAAAAGTATCAAGAAGTAATTCATAGCCAAAACAAAGAGGATTTTGATGAGCTCTGGTCTACTCATCATGAGTGTTCTTTAATTTCAATCACACATGAATATCGAGGAGTTGAGAGTATTTATCAGGATTTTTTGATAAATGGGATACAAAAAGCATATACATCCATTGAATTGATCAATGATGGTATTGAAATTAATATGATTCGCGATGATTTGGCTATTGTTATCTTTCAATATCATACAGAATGTATCAAAAGAGATACTGGTGAAGCTTATGGAATTCAAGGATTAGAGACACAAATTGTGATCAAAGAAGATGGTTTATGGAAATTACTTCATGTCCACTATTCGAAATAGTGGATTTTTTTTGATAAAAGTAAGATAATGGATAAAGTTACAGGAGAAAAACATGAGTGAGATAAAAATTTTAATTGCAAGTCCAAACGATGCCCAAGACTTATTAAGCATTTATAGTTATTATGTTGAAAATACAGCGATTACTTTTGAATATGATGTACCATCTTTACAAGAATTTCAACAGAGAATCGAAAATACATTAAAAACTTATCCCTATTTAATTGCTAAAATAGGTGATGAAATTGTTGGCTACACTTATGCCAGTCCTTTTCATGCGAGAAAAGCTTATAGTTGGTGTGTAGAAACATCAATTTATGTCGATCATCATTATCAAAAAAATGGAATAGGAAAAAAATTATATGATGCTCTAGAAAAAATATTAAAGATGCAGAACATTACCAATCTCAATGCTTGTATCGCCATACCTGCTCAAGATAATCCTTATGTTGATTTCAATAGTGTTGATTTTCATCATCACTTAGGATATGAACAAGTTGGAAAGTTTCATCAATGTGGATATAAATTTCATCAATGGTTTCATATTATGTGGATGGAAAAGATGATCGGAGAACATCTTACAAATCAAGAAGATATGATTCCGTTTTCCCAAATGAAAGAAAAATTAGAATTTATAGAACTTTAATTTTTTTCAATCTGTATAAACGTTATAATGAGTTCATAGAATATATTTATAATGGACATTGAAGTAGGTGGTTCAATGAAAAAGTGGTTATCTTTAGCTTTTATCTTTTCAATAGGCAGCTTTTTGGGATGGATATTAGAATTGTTTTTTAGAAGATTTTTTTCACGTGCTAATCCAGAAAGAAAATGGATCAATCCTGGTTTTTTAGTTGGACCTTGTTTACCGCTTTATGGTTTTTCATTATGTGTCCTTTATCTGCTTGCAGAAATCGATGTTTCATTTATTCAACAGCCTATTTTACAAAAAGGTTTTCTATTTGTTTGTATGTCTATCTGTATTACAGGTATAGAATATGTTGCAGGATTGATTTTTATTAAAGGAATGCATGTAAAATTATGGGATTATTCTCAAGAAAAGTGTAATTATCGGGGAATTATCTGTTTGAAATTCACAATTTTTTGGTATCTTTTAAGCGTGTTTTATGTTTATTTTATACATCCCAATATTATTGATTCTATTCAATGGCTAGCAGGAAATTTAAGTTTTTCATTTTTTATTGGTATTTTTTATGGTGTTTTGATGATTGATGTCGGCTATTCTTTGAACATTTTAAAATATATCAAAATAATTGCTAAAGAAAAAGAAGTTGTTGTACAATATGAACAGTTTCGTTTACATGTTGCAAAACTAAGAAAGATTTTTAAGGAAAAAGAACGTTTTATTTTTTCTTTAAAATTGGATCATTCTACGATAAAAGATACTTTGAAACATTATTTGGATAATAAATAGAGGAGAACGTATGAACCTGAAATTATTAGATTTTAATCAATGTCAAAATGATTTTGACAAAATAAATAAACTGTACCATGAAGCCTTTCCTAAAGAGGAAAGAGCACCTATACAGTATTTAATTCAAAAAGCTCAACAAAATGAAGGAGAATTTTTATCAGTTTACGATGAGAAAAAGTGGGTTGGTCTTGTCTATGTGATTACTTATCAACAATTATCATATGTATTTTATTTGGCTGTAGATAGTCGTTTTAGAGGATGTGGCTATGGCAGTGAAATATTACAATTGATTAAGCAAAGATATCATCATACAATCATGCTTTGCATTGAAGAAGTTAAAGAAAAATATGATAATTATGAACAAAGAGCGAAAAGAAAAGATTTTTATTTAAAAAATGGATTCAAAGAGATGGATTTTTATTTCATCGAATTTGGTGTACGTTATGAAATGTTGTATACTGGAAAACGATTACCATCTCAATATTTTGATGAACTGATGCTTCATTATGTAGGAGAAAAATATAAAGAATACAGGGTGTTTGACTAAAATGAGAAAGTTAAAAGAAGGGGATATCGTATTATATAAAGAAGACGATATTGAATTTTTAGGAGAAGTTTTTGATATTGTCGATTTATCAGATGGTAGTTATACCTTTTCAATTGAAGGGTTTTCTGATTGTTGTGCAGGCTTTTATCAAATATCATCATGGCAAATTGGTTTGACAGTTTTTTTACAAGAGCCGTCATCATAAGTGAAAGAGTAGCTCTTTCACTTTTTTATAAGAAAAGACATCTTGAAGATGTCTTTATGAGATAGAAGGAAGTTTTTCTTTCATAAATTTTCTAAAGAAAATAGCATTTGTCAAAGTTGTGAGAATGTCAGAGACTGGTTCTGCTAAGATGACTGCAAACACGCCATTTTCAATGAAAAGTGGAAGAATATAGATTAAAGGAATCAATAAGATAATCTTTCTATAGAATGCAAAGATAAATGAACGGGTTCCAAATCCTAATGAAGTATAAGATTGTTGGAAAGTTGAGTTTGCCCCCATAATTATGAAACCAAAAACATAAATTCTTAACATCCAATTTGTCATTTCAATTAATTGAGGATCAGTTGCAAATAAACGAACAAACACGCCTGGAAATAATTCCATGATAGTCACTGCAATAACAGAGAATGTTAAACTCACTTTAATAGCTAAATGAATTGTATCTTTGACACGTTGATAATTTTTTGCACCAAAATTAAAGCTGGTAATTGGTTGTGCTCCCTGTGCGATACCTTCCATTGGAAGTGACAACATCTGACTTAGTGAAAGAAGAATGGTCATCGAACTAACGGCCAAATCTCCACCAAAAAATAAGAGCTGTCGATTAAAGGACATTTGTAAGATTCCTTCAGTAGAAGTCATAAAGAATGGAGAGAATCCTAAAACGAAGACACGTTTGACAATTTGAAAATCAAGTTTTAAGTTTTCTTTTCTGATTTTGATAATTGTCTTTTTACCAAATAAAAATTTTAAGACCCAAAAACATGAAACAAATTGAGAAATCACCGTGGCAAGTGCAGCACCAGCCACCTTCATGTCTAAAACAAAGATAAAGATTGGATCTAAAATAATATTCAGGACACCACCAATCAATAATGTCATCATTCCATATTTGGTATAGCCTTGAGTATTGATAAAATAATTAAGACCTACCGACAATTGGACAAAAATCGTTCCTAAGCTATAGATTCTTAAATAATCCATAGCATAGGGAAGTGTATTTTGACTTGCTCCAAAGAGAATCAAGATTTCACTACCAAAAAAATTCAAGATGATCATGATGATAAGAGATGATAACAACAAAAGGAAAAAACAGTTTCCTAATATTTTTTCCGCCTGTTTTTTGTTATCTTCACCTAAACGAATGGATGCCAAAGGTGCACCACCACGTCCAAATAAATTTGTAAATGCCATGATGATTGTAATGATAGATGTACATAAGCCGATTCCAGCAATAGAAAGAGAGCCTTGAGGTAATCTACCAATATAGATTCTATCGACCATATTATAGATGAGCGTTGCCAATTGTGCTAAGATGGAAGGTATAGCCAAAGACAACAATAAAGATGATATTTTTTCATTTGCTAGTCTATCGTTCATTTTGATAACCTCCTAAGTTAATATACATTTGATATAAGGTACGATCGAATTGTTCTTTTTCTGCATCAGAAATATTTTGATTAACAAGATTTTTATATTGTTTTTGGACATTGATAATTTCTTGTATGATTGGGCTTGCTTTTTGCGTGATTTTTAAAATATGACAGCGTCGACATTTTTTATCCACGATTCTTTCAAGATATCCTTTTTTTACCAGTTTATCAACACCGATTGAAGCATGCCCCTTGTTGATTCCTCTAATTTTCACAATTTCTTGGGCATATTGATATTCTGGATTGTTATAGAAGAAGGCAAGAATATCAATTTCTACTTGTGTGATATCATATTTTTCAATAATGTCTTTAAACATTCCGTTATATTGTTTTTGAATATAAGGGAAAATAGCAAATTCAAATACTTTCATTTGTTTTCCTCCTAAACAGTTTAAAAATAAACTATTATTATTTTATTCATGTGACTACCTGTCTCTTATACACATCTCCGAGCCCACGAGACTAAGGCGAA
>CAMFRJ010000081.1 GCA_945981915.1 uncultured Erysipelotrichaceae bacterium | reverse complement strand
CACTGCATATCGTCGGCAGCGTCAGATGTGTATAAGAGACAGGGATGACTTAGATTTAAAAAATATACAACTTGATTTATCATCATTACCTGATATCAATTGGGAACAAATATTTGCTGAAATGAAATTTAATATTTCACAAGAACAATTAGAATCTTTAAGTCAAAAAATAATGACTTCATTCCAAGAATATGCACAAAGTCAAGGGATGAGTGATCCAAGTCAAACCCAAGAATACTTTATAGCCTATTTACAAACACAAGAAGCACAAAATCTTATTCAAACAGAGATGGTGAATTTATTAAAAGAAAGTGGTTTGACTGATCAATTTCAAACACAATTAGAAAAGCAAATTCAAGATATTTTCAATCAGTATTCACAATCTATCAGTCAATCATTACAAAAACAAATAAGTATCCAAATGACTCAGCAAATGGGGGATTTAGGTAAACAAATGCAAAGTGCATTTTCCGTCGATACAAAGAAATTTGCTGAATCCATAAAAGTGAATATGAATGAAGAAGAATTATCAGAACTCATGATATCTATGATGACAACGCATCAAACATCTTACGATAGTAATTTAAAGAGTCTTGGTTATGCTGATTATAATAAGCCCAGTGAAATTAATATTTATCCTAAAGATTTTGATAGTAAACAAGAAGTCATTAATATATTAGATCAATATAATGAAAATGTAGAAAAGATTGACAAGGATAAAGTCATTACTTATACGGATTATGTAGGAACACTCATGTCATCAGTGACTGATATTATCAATGTGATTAGCTATGTTTTAATTGCTTTTGTGGCTATTTCCTTGGTGGTATCTTCTATTATGATTGGTGTTATTACTTATATAAGTGTTTTAGAGCGTAAAAAAGAAATTGGTATTTTAAGAGCTATAGGAGCATCAAAGAAAAATATTTCACAAGTCTTTAATGCAGAAACATTTATTATTGGTTTATTAGCGGGTTTATTAGGAATAGGTATTTCTTTATTATTGCTGATTCCTGGTAATATGCTTATTCATTATTTAGCTGGTAGTGTTGATGTTAGTGCATCATTACCGATAGGTGGAGCTATTGTTTTAATCGTATTAAGCGTCTTTCTTACACTCATAGGTGGTTTAATACCTTCTAGAAAGGCAGCTCAAGAAGATCCTGTTACAGCTTTAAGAACAGAATAGATTTGATAAGATAGAAATGATATTGTTTCTATCTTTTTTTAAATAGTGATAGGATTGTAAAAAACTCTTAAAGTTTCATCGTGAATACTTCGTTTCTAATAACATTATATCCTAGTCATACTCACACATTTGACTACATGTTAATTATAAATTTAATATGAGGCAAAATAAAAATATAGAAAACGACAAGTCTTATCTTTTCTCTACTTATCTGCTTGTTATATTTTATCATAATTTTGAGAATGTTTAGCACAACAAAAGTAATTAGTGGTAGAATGTAGTTAAGTAGAGGAATAGAATGATGAAAAATATGAAAAAAACAATTGGACGTATTTGTATTGCTGTTGCAGCTGTTTTTATTTTAATATTTTCTGTTGTTCAATGCGTTCAAAAAATATCTGATCAATTAGAATCAGAAATGTTAAAATCATTAAATGATGTGAATGTTCAAAATAAGAAAATATTGGAAAATGAAATTCAATATCATTTTAATGTATTAATGACAATGGGTGAAAGATTTGTAGCAACTGGGAAAGATTATCATGATTTCTTTCAAAGAAATCAAACAGATATCAACAGTTATCAATTCAAACGTATTGGCTATATTGAATATGATGGGACAACACATACTAGTGATGGTTTTACAAGAAATCTTTCCTTTAGGGATTTCTTTAAAAAATCTATAAGTGGAGAATATGTGATTTCTAATATTTTAGAAGATACGATTGGAAAAAAAGAAGATATTAATGTGTTAAGTGTTCCTCTTTATGAAAATGGAAAAATAATAGGTGTCTTTTTTGGAACCTATCCTACAGAAATATTACAAGATTTATTAAAAGTAGAAGCCTTTGATGGACAAGGGGATAGTTGTATCATTACTTTGGATGGTAACTGTATCACAAAATCAAAAGGTATTGTTTTAGATAACTTTTTTAAGGCATTAGAAACGGATCAGTATAATGACCAAGTTGTTCAAAAAATCAAAAAGAACATGTCACAAGAAAAAAGAGGTCAAGAAGAATATTACTTTAAAGAAAAGAAATATGTTGACTATATGGAATTGGATATTAGTTCTTGTCAATTAGAGTGGTACGTTTTAACCATTGTTCCTAGTCAGGTTTTAGATCAACGTGTTGATGCTGTTTTTAGACATGTTACCAAATTAATGATCATTGTTGTTGGTGTCATTGCGGTAGGTGTTATTGTTTATTTACTCGCATATCAAAAATCAAAAAAAGAATTAGCTCAGGTTGCTTTTCAAGATAGTTTGACACACGGTGATAATTTTGAATCATTTAAACGTCAAATGGAAAATAAAGAAGATTATAAAGGATTCTTGATTTCTTTAGATTTGGATGATTTTAAAATGATCAATGAAACTTATGGTATAGGAAAAGGAAATGATGTTATCTGTGGAGTATGGGAAAAAATTTTTGCGTCTTTAAAGAAAAATGAATTGGCAGCTAGAGTCTATTCTGATTGTTTTATTATTTATATGATTGGTGATAGTAAAGAAAACATCGAAATGAGATTGATTCAATTAGAAAAATCTATTAAAGAATTAGTAGATGTTTTACATGTTTCTCACATTGTTCCTAAGATGGGTGTTTATTATCTCGAAGAAAAAGACATGGATAAGGCTAATGGTTATGCAAGACTAGCAAAGCAATATATTAAAGGAAGAAGAGATCAGAGTATTTCATTTTATGATGAATTGGTTGTCAAACGCATTATTCAAGATAAACAACTTGAAGATGCATTGGTAACAAGTTTGACGAATAAAGATTTTCATATTTGGTTACAGCCTAAATTTGATACGCAAACAGAAAAATTGGTGGGTTGTGAAGCACTTGTAAGATGGTATTATCAAGATGAAGTGATTTCACCAGCATTGTTTATCCCGCTGTTTGAAAAGAATGGTTTGATTGCTGATTTAGATGAATTTGTTTTTAAAGAAATATGTCGTTATTTACATAATTGGAAGGAAGCTAATAGAAAAGTCATTCCTGTTTCTGTTAATTTATCAAGAGCGAGTTTATATCGAAGAGATATCGTTGCCAAATATCTTCGTATTATCAAAGAGTATGATTTGGATATCAAGAGTGTACAAATTGAAATTACAGAAGATGCAGCAGCAGATAAGGAAAGCTTGAAACAAATTGAATTATTAAAACAAGAGGGCTTTGTGATCTTGATGGATGATTTTGGTAGTGGTTATTCTTCATTACAGGCATTAAGCTTAAAAGATTTTGATAATATTAAAATTGATAAAAGTCTTATTTATGGTATTGGAAATGAAGAAGGAAACGTTAGGTTAAAACATATTTTATTAATGATCAACGCTTTAGGTTTGAAAATAACTGCAGAAGGCGTTGAAAATAAAGAACAACTTGAATTTTTGAAATCAACGGCATGTGATGAAATCCAAGGATTTTATTTTCAAAAACCTATGCAAAGAAAACAATTTGAGAACTATTTAAAGAAAGAAGGATTTTAATTCCTTCTTTTTTAAAATAGATATTGTTTTTAAAGAAGATATGACAATAAAAGGAGAAAATCATAAAGAATAAAAAAGGTTTACACTTGTTGAGATTATCGTTGTTGTCGTCATTTTGGCTGTTTTAATGGGTGTTGTTGTTCCTTCAGTTATGTCTTATCTAGATGAAGCAGATGCAGCAAAAATGATGGCAGAAGTCCGTGGTATATATCAAGCAGCTCAAACAACTGCTATCAAAACAAAAATGTTTGATGAAAGACTAGGAAATCAAGATACTTACATCTTTTCAATTAATGGTGGTAAAAAAGAAAAAGTGACCAAGGTTACGAACTATATGTGATATTATGTTCAAAACAACAAGTCTATAGCAGATACAGTGAGTAAACCTATTGCTGAGTCAATTTTAAAATATTTGGATTCTCAACCAGGGTACCCAGACCCTCTTTTTAAATTTAATAATTCTACGAATCTACAAGGACAATCTGTAATTAATTACGAAAACAATTATAAACAACCGGTAATTTTAATCTGAATCAATTTCAAAGGGAAAGTCAGATTTGTTCAATGGGGATATAATGATTATGTTTTGACATTGTTTGAAAATCATATCTATGTCAAAGAAAAAGGGACAATTCATTCGTTATAATGCTTCTGTTTCTAATGCAAAAAGTGATATAACAATACCATAAAAAAGCTATATTTCAATTTTGAAATATAGCTTTTATCTTTTATTTATATGATCCTGGACCAGCTTTAACAATAGTACTTGGTAAGTCATATTTTTTAAAGTTGTCTTGGAACATTTTAACTAATTTCTTCGCTGTTTTATCATAGTCACGTTTATTTGACCATGTATTTTTTGGATTCAACATTTCTGCAGGCACACCTGGGCAACTTCTTGGAATACTTAAATTAAAGAATGGATCTTTGTTGTATTCGACAAAGTCAAGGTCTCCTCTTAAAGCAGCGTTAATCATAGCACGTGTGTATTTTAATGGAATACGGTGACCTTTTCCATATTGTCCACCAGTCCATCCAGTGTTGATCAAGAATACGTTAGCACCTGCTTTTTCAACACGTCTACCAAATTGTTGAGCATAGAGTGAAGTATCTAAAGGTAAGAATGGTTCACCGAAGCAAGTTGAGAAAGTTGCTTCTGGTTCTGTAACACCATTTTCTGTACCAGCTAATTTACTTGTGTATCCTGAAACAAAGTGATAGATAGCAGCGTTCTTGTCTAATTTTGAAATTGGTGGTAAAACACCAAAAGCGTCAGCTGCTAAGAAGAAGATAGTTCTTGGTACAGGACCAACTCCTGATGAGACAATATTTGGGATATATTCAATTGGATATCCAACACGTGTATTTTCAGTGATTGAACCATCATCAAAATTAATAATACGTGTATCTTCAAATAATTTAACATTTTCAGCGACAGCACCAAAACGAATAGCGTTCCAGATTTCTGGTTCGTTTTCTTTAGAAAGGTTGATACATTTTGCATAACATCCACCTTCAAAGTTAAAGATACTATTACGAGACCAACCATGTTCATCATCACCAATCAAACGTCTGTTTGGATCGGCGGATAATGTTGTTTTTCCAGTTCCTGATAAACCGAAGAATAAAGCTGTGTCTCCATCAACACCCATATTGGCTGAGCAATGCATTGTAAATACTTTCTTTTGAGGAAGTAAAAAGTTCATGACAGAGAAAACTGATTTTTTAATTTCTCCAGAATATCCAGTTCCTGCGATAAGAACGATTTGTTTTTCATAATCAATCATAACAGCACATTCACTGTTGATATCTAATTTTTGATAATCTAATTTACATCCAGGTGCAACAAGAATGAGATAATCTTCTTTGAAATTTTCTAATTGACATTTTTTAGGTCTAATTAATAAATTTCTGATAAATAAGTTTTGACTAGCTTTTTCATTAATGACTCTGAATCCATATTGATATTTTCTGTTTGCTCCTGCAAAACCATCGAAAATATATAAATCCTTGTCATTTAAATACTGAATCATTTCATCATAAACAGCATCGAATACTTCTCTAGAAACTGGTCTATTGATTTTTCCCCAAGAAATCAAATCATGTACTGCAGGGGTATCAACGATATATTTATCGTTAGGTGAACGTCCTGTTCTTTCACCTGTTTCAATACATAAAGCACCAGCTCTGCTGAGTCTTCCTTCACCGTTTAATAAAGCTTTTTCCACCAAAGCTCCTGGTGGATTGTTTCTAAAAATACGTCCTGTGGGATGAAACCCATATTTTTCAAGTTCATATGTTTCCATAACATTCTCTCCTATTCCTATAAAGAATATAATACAACCGACAAGAAAGATTGTCTAGTCAAAAACCTAAATCACTTTAAAAAAAGTGTTTTATGTGAAAATATAAACAAACTATATTACTTGAAAAAATATTGATTATATGAGAAAAAAATAGAATTATTGTTTT
>CAMFRJ010000080.1 GCA_945981915.1 uncultured Erysipelotrichaceae bacterium | reverse complement strand
GAGAAACAATATGGGTGGTATGTTTGGTGTCGCTAGTCGACAAAACTGTGTGACTGATTTATTTTTCGGTGTTGACTATCATTCTCATTTAGGAACAAAAAAAGGTGGGATGGCTGTTTATGGTAAAAATGGTTTTAACCGTGCAATCCATAATATTTCAAATTCACCTTTTAGAACTAAATTTGAAAATGATGTTAAAGAAATGGATGGAAATTTAGGTATTGGTTGTATTTCAGATAATGAACCTCAACCTTTACTTGTCAATAGTAAATTAGGAAGTTATGCAATCGTCAGTGTTGGTAAGGTCACTAACATGGATGAATTGATTGAAGAAGCTTTTAATAATGGACATACTCATTTTTTAGAAATGTCTGGTGGTGAAGTGAATCAAACCGAATTAGTTGCTTCTGTGATTAATCAAAAAGAAACATATGTTGATGGTATCATGAACGTGTTAAGAAAAGTAAAAGGATCTATTTCTTTCATTTTGATGACAAAAAATGGTTTATATCTTGTCAGAGATAAATTAGGAAGAACCCCTTTAAATGTCGGACATAAAGAAGGTAGCTATTGTGCTTCTTTTGAATCGCATGCTTATTTAAATTTAGGTTATTCGTTTTATAAGGAATTAGGGCCTGGTGAAGTTTGTTTCATGACAAGCGAAGGTGTTGAAACACTTATAGAAGCCAACGATAAAATGAAAATTTGCTCATTTTTATGGGTATATTATGGTTACCCAACAAGCTGTTATGAAGGGCGAAATGTTGAAGAAATGCGTTATGAATGTGGTCGCTTAATGGCAAAACGTGATCATATCAAAGATATTGATATGGTCGCTGGTGTTCCAGATAGTGGTATTGCTCATGCAATCGGTTATTCTAATGAATCAAAAATTAGATATGCCAGACCATTTATTAAATATACACCAACATGGCCTCGTTCTTTTATGCCACAAATTCAAGCTGATAGAAATTTAATTGCTAAGATGAAATTGATTCCTATCGCAAGTTTGATCAAAGATAAATCTTTATTATTAATTGATGATTCTATCGTACGTGGTACACAACTTAGAGATACAACTGAATATTTATACAGTAATGGTGCTAAAGAGGTACATATTAGACCAGCATGTCCACCTATTATGTATGGCTGCAAATATTTAAACTTCTCAAGAAGTACTAGTGAAATGGATCTTATTGCCCGTCGTGTCATCAGAAAACGTGAAGGTGATAATGATATTAATATGTTAAAAACTTATGCTGATCCTGATACACCAGAATATGAAGCAATGGTAGAAGATATTAGAAAAGAATTGAATTTCACGTCTTTACGTTTCAATCGTTTAGATGATATGTTAGAAGCCATTGGCATTGATCCAGATAAAATCTGTACATATTGCTTTGATGGAAAAGAATAATACTAGAGTAATCTCTAGTATTTTTTTAAGGAGGCTATTATGAAAGTAGAAAATTATAGTTATGATGCATTTCCTAGTTATGATCAAAAGATCGATGGTGTGATTGAACTAGAGGGAAAAAAAGACAACTTACGTTGTCGGATGAAAGATGTTGAATATCAAGATGGTTGTATGATTCGTTTTCTTTTTCCAAATACTATTTTAGATGAAAAGAGAAAATATCCTTTGGTGATTCATGTTCAAGGATCTGGTTGGTATAAACAAGATATGGCTGATCATATCTTTGATTTCATGCCGATTGTCAAAAGTGGTATTGCCTATGCGATTATTCAATATCGTCATAGTCCTCAATATCATTTTCCAACGCAGATCATTGATACCAAAAAAGCAATTCGCTTTATTGAAAGAAATGCTGATCAATATCCAATAGATATTCACCAATTATATTTATCAGGTGATTCTTCTGGTGGACATACAGCTTTAATGACATTGTTCACATACAATCAAGGCCTCTTTGATCAAGAAAAATCAATACTTCCACCATTAAAAGGATGTATTGATCTTTATGGTGTCACGAATTTTTTGACAATGAATGAATGGTATAGTAAATATCATTATGATGAAAATAGTTCGCTTGATTTTATGGGACAAGGGCATACTGATGAAAAGAGTATGGCGATAGCTTCTCCTATCAACTATATTGAACAAAATGATTCATTGCCTCCTATTTTGATTTTACATGGAAGTAAAGATCATGTTGTGCCCTTTACCCAAAGCGTTGAGCTATATCAAAAACTCAAAGAGAAGCATTTTGATGTGCAATTGGCCAGAGTCAACAATGCTGACCATGGGCGTTCTATTTTCTATGTTGATGATGTTTATCATTGTATCATTAATTTTATAAAAAGTCATTTATAGAAAGAAAAGACAATGTTATAATAAAAAACAAGGAGGATATCTATGAAATATTTAATTGATCCTATGGATCTCAGTGTTGAAGAAATTGATGAATTAATTGATATCGCCAATGATATCATTAAAGATAGAACACGCTATCAAGATGTTTGTCGTCATAAGATCCTAGCAACACTCTTTTTTGAACCAAGTACCAGAACTCGTTTATCATTTGAATCTGCTATGTTATCATTGGGTGGTAGTGTTTTAGGTTTTTCTAGTGGTAGCAATAGTTCTGCTTCAAAAGGGGAAAGTGTAACTGATACAATTTGGACTGTTTCTTGTTATAGCGATATTATTGCGATGAGGCATCCTAAAGAAGGCGCTCCTTTAGTTGCGATGAGACGAAGTAAAGTTCCTCTTATTAATGCTGGTGATGGTGGACATAACCATCCTACACAAACTTTGACTGATTTATTGACTATCTCAAGAGAAAAAGGAAGATTGGATCATTTGACCATTGGTTTTTGTGGAGATTTGAAATTCGGTCGTACTGTTCATTCTTTAACAAAAGCTCTTTCAAGATATGAAGATGTTCATTTTGTCTTTATATCACCTGAGGAATTAAAGATTCCTGAATATTTAAGAAATGATCTTTTAGAAGAAAATCATTTAAACTATAAAGAGGTTAGAAGTATTGAAGAAGTCATTGGAGAACTAGATATTTTATATATGACACGTGTTCAAAGAGAACGTTTCTTTAATGAACAAGATTACATTCGTTTAAAAGATACATATATTCTCGATTTGAAAAAAATTGAAAATTCTAAACCAGATCTAACAATTTTACATCCTTTGCCTCGTGTTAATGAAATTGCTACTGAAGTTGATGATGATCCACGAGCTAAATATTTTGATCAGGTTCAAAATGGGCGTTATATTCGCATGGCTCTTATTTTAAAAATGTTAGGTCTAGAAAACGAGGTTGCTAGAAATGAAAATAGATAGTATTATTAATGGTATCGTCTTAGATCACATTAGAGCTGGTAATGCCATGAAGGTTTATGAAGCTTTAGGCTTAGATAAACTTGATTGTTCTGTTGCTATCATTAAAAATGTCAAATCTAATAAAATGGGACGTAAAGATATCTTAAAAATAGACAATGAATTAAAAATCGATTTAGATGTTTTAGGATATTTAGATCCTAATATTACCGTTTGTATCATTAAAGAGGGAAAACTTGTAGAAAAGAAAAAATTAAAATTGCCTCAAAAAATCATAAACATTGAAAAATGTAAAAACCCAAGATGTATTACATCTGTTGAACAAGATTTAGACCATGTCTTCTATCTTGCTAATGAGAAAAAACATATCTACCGTTGTCTATATTGTGAAACAAAAGTAGAAAAATAAGAGTTTTCTCTTATTTTGCTGGTGTAGCTCTAACGGCAGAGCAACTGACCCGTAATCAGTAGGTTGTCGGTTCGAATCCGACCTCCAGCACCATTTTTGATAGCTTTGGCTATCTTTTTTTAAAGGAGAAAAACTATGCCAATCATATATCATCAACAATCTCAAACTTTTCATTTATATAATCAATCAATAAGTTATCTCATGAAAATCTTACCTAGTCATGATCTGGGACAACTTTATTTTGGAAAAAGAGTCCATGATAAAGAACAATTCGATTATTTATTAGAACTGGCCCCTCGCCCGATGTCACCTTGTTACTTCCAGGATGATTTAACCTATGCGAAAGAACATATCAAACAAGAATTTCCGGTACTCTTTACAGGTGATTTCAAACAAAGCGCTATTGACGTTGAACATGGTGATGGTAACCACCTTTTGGAATTTGTTTATGACCATCATTGTATTTTTCAAGGTAAAGAGAAGCTCCCTGATCTGCCTGCAACCTATTGCAACAACGTGCAAGATGCAACAACATTAAAAATCTATCTTGTTGATCATTTATTAAATTTAGAATTGGTTTTATCTTATACAATATTCGAAAATTTACCTGTGATTGCTAGAAATAGTTATTTAAAAAATCATGGACATGATCCCATTCAACTCCATTCACTCATGTCATTATCGCTTGATCTCCCTGATTGTCAATATGATATGATTGAATTAACAGGAGCCTGGTCAAGAGAAAGACATATCAAATCTTCTCCACTAAGAGAAGGTATGCAATCTATTGCCTCTTTGCGTGGACATTCTTCTCATCATTTTAATCCTTTTCTCGCTTTAAAAAGACCTCATTGTGATGAAAATGATGGTGAAGTTATCGGTTTTAGTCTTGTATATAGCGGTAATTTTTTAATGAGTGTCGATGTAGATACATATCACGTTGCACGAGTACAAGCTGGTATCCATCCCGCCACTTTTCAATATGAACTCAAACATGGTGAAGCTTTTCAAAGCCCTGAAGCTTTGATTGTTTATAGTCATCATGGTCTCAATGTTTTGTCACAAAATTTTCATACTTTATTTAACGATCATTTAATCAGAGGCCATTATAAAGGAAAAAGTAGACCAATTTTAATCAATAATTGGGAAGGAACTTATTTTGATTTTAATGAACAAAAAATATTAGATATGGCTAAGGCCAGTCAGGAATTAGGAATTGAATTGTTTGTTTTGGATGATGGCTGGTTTGGTAAACGAAATAATGATCACAGTAGTCTTGGTGATTGGTTTGTTAATTTAAAAAAACTACCTCATGGTATAGGTTATTTATCAAGTAAGATTCATCAGATGGGACTTCAATTTGGATTATGGTTTGAAAGTGAAATGATTAGTTATGATTCTTTACTTTATCAAAAACATCCTGAATGGGTTTTACAAGCCCCTCAAAGGCATGTCAGTCATGGTCGTCATCAATATGTTCTTGATTTTTCTAATCCAGATGTCGTGAATTATATTGAAGAAATGATGGTAAAGATCATTGATGAAAGTCATTTAGATTATATCAAATGGGATATGAACAGAAGTATGTCTGAAGTCTATTCAATGTATCAAAAACAAGGACGTGTTTACCATGAATATATTTTAGGTGTTTATCGTCTTTATGAACATTTGATACAAAGATATCCCCATATTTTATTTGAATCATGTGCCAGCGGTGGTGGACGTTTCGATCCTGGAATGCTTTACTATGCTCCACAAACATGGACGAGTGATGATAGTGACGCTATTGAGCGTTTAAAAATCCAATATGGAACATCACTGGTTTATCCAATTTCTTCCATGGGAAGCCATGTATCTGCTATTCCTAATCATCAATTGAAACGCTTAACGCCTTTATCAACACGTGCAAACGTTGCATACTTTGGTACATTTGGTTATGAACTAGATGTTTTACAATTAAATCATGACGAAAAAGAAATGATCAAAGCTCAGATTTCTTTTATGAAACAATATCGCCAACTTCTCCAGTTTGGGCGTTTTTATCGTCTACTAAGTCCTTTTGAAGGAAATGAAACAATGTGGATGGTTGTCAATGATCAACAAAGTTTAGCGATTATAGGTTATTATCGAACTTTACAAGAAGTCAATGTTGGTTATCGTCGTGTGCGTTTATCTGGATTAGATGAACAGAAGTTATATATCATTAACCAGCAAGAATATTACGGTGATGAACTGATGAATATTGGATTAGTGATCAGTGATGAATCTTGTGGTGAAAATCATAGTGATTTTGGTGATTATCGTTCTCAATTGTTCATTATTCAAGAAAAAAAGCCTTAAATTTTTATTTATACCTCTTTTATAGAATTTTTTTCATTTTTTTTACAAAATCACTCGTTTTTATCTTCCATTTCTATTACAATAATAGAAAAGAAAGCGTTTTCATATTATAACAG
>CAMFRJ010000079.1 GCA_945981915.1 uncultured Erysipelotrichaceae bacterium | reverse complement strand
AAAATTGTATATACAGAATTTGTCAATAACTTAACATTTACACCAAGGATCGTGACATTATTACCAATTGATACAAATGAATTTGAAAATATTGAATTGACAAAGAAATATACTGTTTTTGAACCTTCTCCAGAAGAAGTGTTAGACAGTTTAATTCCTATGTATCTACAAGCAGTTATTTATGGATATCTTGTTGAAAGTGTGACAAGTGAAAATGCTTCAAGAAGAACATCTATGGAAAATGCAACTGACAATGCTGAAGAATTAACAGAACAATTATTATTAAAATACAATCAAGCTCGTCAAACAGCAATTACTAACGAAGTTAGTGAAATTGTTGCTGGAGCTAATGCTCAATAAAAGGAGGGGCGACATGGCTAATATTGGAAAAATAATCAGTGCCCGTGGGCCTGTTATTGATATTGCATTTGCTAGCGAAGATAAACTACCTCAGTTAAATACAGCAATTTCAATTAACAACGGTGGAGAAACACTTATTGTCGAAGTTGCGCAACACATTGGTGATGATGCCGTTAGATGTATTGCAATGGGACCAACTGATGGGGTTGTAAGAGGAATGGAAGCCATTGATACAGGTCATCCTATCACTGTTCCAGTAGGGAACGAAACATTAGGACGTATGTTCAATGTATTAGGACAACCTATTGATGGAAAGGGTGATTTGAGTGATGATGTTTCAAGAATGCCTATCCATAGACCTGCGCCAACATATGCAGAACAAATGACACAAACAGAAATCTTTGAAACTGGGATCAAAGTCGTAGACTTGATTTGTCCATTTATCAAAGGTGGGAAAATCGGATTATTCGGTGGTGCCGGAGTTGGTAAAACTGTATTAATTCAGGAATTTATTAATAACATTGCGACTCAACATGGTGGTTTATCAGTTTTTGCGGGAGTTGGTGAACGTAGCCGTGAAGGAAACGATTTATATTATGAAATGAAAGAAAGTGGCGTTTTAGCAAAAACTTCATTGGTGTTTGGACAAATGAATGAACCACCAGGAGCACGTTTACGTGTTGCCTTAACTGGTTTAACAATGGCTGAACAATTCCGTGATGGACAAGGACAGGACGTGTTATTATTCATTGATAATATTTTCCGTTTTACACAAGCTGGTTCAGAAGTTTCTGCCTTGTTGGGACGTGTTCCTTCACAAGCAGGATACCAACCAACCCTTGCTACTGAAATGGGTGCATTACAAGAACGTATTACATCAACAAAAAAAGGATCTATTACTTCTGTTCAAGCAGTTTATGTACCTGCTGATGACTTAACTGACCCAGCACCAGCAACAACATTTGCTCACTTGGATGCAAAAATCGTTTTGGATCGTTCAATCGCTGCATTAGGAATTTATCCTGCAGTTGACCCATTAAACTCTTCTTCAAGAGCTTTGGATCCATTAGTTGTTGGTAAAGAACATTATGAAGTTGCTCATGGTGTGCAACAGATTTTACAAAGATTCCAAGAATTACAAGATATTATTGCAATTCTTGGTATGGATGAATTAGGTGAAGAAGATAAGTTAACTGTTGCTCGTGCTCGTCGTGTACGTAACTTCTTATCACAACCATTCACTGTTGCTAGTCAATTTACTGGTTTAGATGGTAAATATGTCCGTGTTGAAGATACTATTCAAGGGTTTAAAGAAATTCTTGAAGGAAAATGGGATCATTTACCTGAACAAGCATTCCACAATGTTGGTACAATCCAAGAAGCTGTAGAAAAGGCAAAAACTTTAGACAATGACTAAATTTAAGCTAAAAATAATCACACCTCATGGAATTTATCAAGAAGTGGATATTGATCAGATAAATTTAAGAACAACTGCCGGACAAATTGGTATTTTAGCTCATCATATACCACTTGCAAGTGGTGTAGAAATTTCTGAAATGAATTATATGATTGATGGTAAAAAAACATATTTTGCAGTTTCAGGAGGATTTGTACATGTCAATGAACATGAAACAACTTTGATTGCTAATGCTATTGAATCGCAAGAAGAAATAGATTTAAGACGTGCAGAGGCAGCAAAACAAAGAGCTGAAGAAAGAATGAAAAGCCATAATGAACAAATAGATATGGTACGTGCAGAAGCAGCATTAAAACGTGCAATTATGCGTATCAATGTAAAAGGTTTATAGTAGGAGAATTTCTCCTACTTTTTGTTTAAAAAAAACAAATGTGAAAATAATAATAATGTGTGTTATAATGTAGCCCTGAAAGGACTATGAATATGGAAATATTATTTGAACCAATTGAAGAATCTTTAATGGCTTTACCTTTGCTTTTTTTCGCATGTATATTGATAGAATATTTATCGAATAGAAATGTGATCAACAAGATTATGGAATATGGTCGTTTAGGACCTGCAATAGGTGCTATTGCAGGGTGTATACCACAATGTGGATTCTCAGTAGTAGCTGCTAAATTATTAGCTATGAATGCTATTACACCTGGAACACTACTTGCAGTATTTATTGCAACAAGTGATGAAGCTCTTTCTATTTTGATGATTCATCCAAACTTATGGAAAATGTTTATTCTTTTGATTGTTTTAAAGATTGTTTTAGGAACTGTAACTGGCTGGGTCTATGATAAGATCAAACATGATGAGGATAGATATGAATATATTCAAATTGCTGCATGTGATTGTGGTTGCCAAAACGGAATTTTGATTCCAGCTATCAAACATGCACTGAAGATCTTCTTATTTATATTATTAACAAATGTTGCATTAACGGTATTAATAGAATGGATAGGAGAAGCTGTCTTTATTCATTTCTTAAATACAAATTGGCTTTTACAGCCATTAGCAGCAGGGCTTGTTGGCTTTATTCCCAATTGCGCAGGGTCTGTTATCTTAACACAGCTTTTTGTAAATGGAGGAATAAGTTTTGGGGCGCTATTTGCCGGATTAACAACTTCTGCTGGCGTAGGAACATTTGCTTTATTAACATATTTAGAAGATAAAAAAAGTGCTGGGAAACTTTTATTGATAAGCTATCTTGTTGCGATTTTATCAGGATATGTCATCATGTTAGTGAGTTTATATGTGTAGACTATATTATATTGATCATATCAAGCATCAAGCACTTCAAAAAATTGTGCATGATTATTCTGGAAAAGTATCTCCTGGAATGAAAGCACCTATTGTGATTTATGTTGAATGCCATTATATGACAAAATATATGACTTGGGGCTTTCCTTTTAAAGATAAATATATCTATAATGCAAGAAGCGAAACGGTATTAGAAAAACAATTTTTTCAATGTGTTTATCATGATCGTTGTTTAATACCCGTATCAGGTTTTTATGAATGGACAAAAAAAGATCAACCTATATCATATGAGTTAGATAAACCATTCTATATTGCAGGAATCTATCAAAATAATCATTTCTGTATGATAACAACAAAGGCAAATCATCATGTTCAACACATTCATCATCGTATGCCACTGGTTTTACAAGGAGATGATGTCAAACGCTGGCTCACTGATGATTTCCAAACAGTTTTAAATATGAAAGATTATGAATTTATTTTAAAAGAAATCTAAGGAGACGTTTTTTTGAAAAATACAGGAACTGTTGTTTTTATTGAATCTGGAATGGATGCCATATCAATGATTCAACCATTGATTGATATCAAAGAAATTCATGAAATCATTATTATTCAATTAGAAGAAGACAAAAGAAAAGAAAGTCAGTTATATACAAGTCAATATGATAAGGTATCTATGGGAACATATCCTGACTGTTTACGAGCTGATATTGTTATTATGGCTTTTCATCTTATACCACCGTTATATCAAACAAAGTTAGAACTTGCACAAACAAATACGAAATCTGTAAAAGAGATTACATCAGCAGTTGTCAATTCGGGGTTTCAAGGGATTTTTGTTGTAGCAAGTCAACCTGTTGATTTTATGACATATGTTGTCAAAAAAGCTTCGCAATTTCCAGCCCATCAAGTGATTGGCATCGGAAATGTTTTCTATTCTCAACTTTTACAAAAAAGATTATCACAATTATTAGAAGTCTCACCATTAGAGATACAAGCATATTTTTTAGGAGAACAGGGACGATCATCTATCATATCGTGGTCTAATACTTATGTAGGATATATGGGAATTAATGATTATCTAGATAGTCATGCCATTAGTCAATGTCAGTTAGAAAATATTGATCAGGAAATGAAAGAAAAAACCTATCAAGTTATCGAAAACAATCATATGATATATGACGAAATTGCTCTATCAATATATCAAATTGTTAAAGCTATCATGAATGATGAAAAAATTATCTTATGTGTTTCTTGTAGACAAGAAGATGATATCTATTTTTCAATGCCTGCTATTATAGATCATCATGGTATCAAAGAAAACTTGAAGATGGAATTAGATGATAGAGAAGAAATCAAACTTCATAAAATACATGATCAGTTATCACAAGTCATTCATACGTTGATTAATCCTATATTATAGAGGGAAACCTCTTTTTTTTATATTTTTTGTTATGTATAATAAAAAAGAAAGAGGTGTCTGCATGAAGAAATTAAGTCAATTATCAAAGATGAAAATCATTGGTATTTTCATCATCATTATTTCCCTGGCAATAGGGATTATTATTTATACAAACCGTGAAAAAGAACTCACTATTCAATTGAAAGATAACAAGACTATAACAATTGAATATGGGAAAACAATGGATGTCAATTTTGATAATTTCATCTTAAAAAAAGCATATTCTCAAGAAGAATATAAAAAATTAAAGAAAGAAACAAAGATAACAACTAATTTAATCAATGAAGAGGGTAAAGATTACCCTGCTATTGGTAAATATGTTATAAAGATGCAATATAAAGATCAGACAGTTAATAAGAAAGTGATTGTCAAAGATACTACTAAACCTGTTTTTAATGACACTAACGAAGTTTCATATACAATCAATACAAAAAATTATGATTTTGCATCTGTTATTCAGGCAACTGATCTATCATCCGTCGAAGTGGCATTTGACACAACACAAATTAATATCGCAAAAGCAGGAGATTACAAACTTCTTGCCACTGCCAAGGATACATCAGGAAATACAGAAACAAAAGAAATAACAGTTCATATACAAAATAAACCTAGTGGTATATCAAATATACAAGGAATTATCTATGAAGGAAAAGGACAGGTCGTTTGTATAGATGCTGGACATCAAGCAAGTGGAAATAGTTCAAAAGAGCCCAATGGACCAGGCTCTAGTATCATGAAAGCAAAAGTAACGACAGGTGCAACTGGCTGTGTAACAGGAACAAGAGAATCACAAATCAACTTAGAAGTGGCTATTAAACTTCAAAAAATCTTAACTTCTAGAGGGTACAAAGTTGTTATGTGTCGTACAAGCCAAAATGTAGATATTTCTAACGCACAAAGAGCAACAATTGCCAATAACGCAAACGCTGCTGCTTTTGTTAGAATTCATTGCGATTCTAGTGATTCATCTTCGCCAGCAGGAACAATGACAATGGCACCATCAACAAGTAACCCATATTGTGGTCAAATTGCCAAACAATCGCAAGCACTATCCCGTGCTATATTAAAAAACACATGTGCGACAACAGGATCAAAAAATCGTGGCGTTTCTATTACAGACACAATGACGGGACTCAACTGGTCTCAAGTTCCAGTTACTATTATTGAAATGGGATTTTTATCAAATCCTACAGAAGATAGATTACTGAATGATAGTTCATATCAAGATAAGTTAGCACTAGGAATTGCTAATGGTATAGGAGAATATTTAGGAAATTAAGAAGTGGATTTCATCCACTTTTTATTCATTTTAGCTGAACTATATGATATAATAACAGTATCATTTCAAAGCCTCAAAATATCAAATCATATCTATTTAACCAATCAAAAAAACTTTCCTTAATATAAAAAACAGGAAGGTGGTGAAATGATGAATGATTATTATCTCCAACAGATTAACAAACTCAGACTCTTTGATGATGACTTCATGAAGATTGTTTTTAAGGATGATAGACAATGTGTAAAAGAAGTAATGGATAGCATCTGTCAAAGTGACAATGATATCCAGAAGGTCTTTGTTGAAGAGTATCTTAAAAACATGGTCGGTAAAGACTTTATCTTTGATGTTGTGGCCATCACACCAGAGACATCCATCAATCTAGAGAT